>CAJXGR010000205.1 GCA_913053665.1 uncultured Spirochaetia bacterium | reverse complement strand
TCTATAGATATATGCCTTTTCCTCAAGGGGATCGATGAGCCAGGCGAGGCGGCATCCATTAGCCATCCATTCAATCATCTTGTCTTTCAGCATGTTTAAGTGATCACTTTCTGATCTAAGTTCACCTATGAAATCGGGACAGACAGGTGCGAACTTTTTGCGTTTTAAAAGTGGTATGGCTTTCCAGCGATCCATTTTGATAAGGGACACATCAGGGGAACGCATGGAGCCGTTGGCTAGAGTGAATCCTCCTGCCGAACTGAATACTTTCCCTAATTTATGTTTTTTATTCCAAAGTGTAATGATAAACGAGAGTTCATTTTCTCGACTAGAGCCTTCACTACCCACAGGTAACATGATAATGAGTTTCCCCTCCCGAGTTCGTTCTATCCTGAGATCTTTGTTTTGCACACAAAAGTCAAACAATTTATCATCGTCTTCGAGATCGATAATTCCTTTAAAATCCAACATGATCGGTTCAGTGTCTTGAATAGCCTGTTTTTCTTTGAGCATAACCAGGAAGGTAATATAGAATGATTATTTAGTCAATAAAGAAATTGGCTATTTCCCCATGGGTCAGGACACGAATTATTCAAAAACTTTTAACACTAGTGAATGGGCTAGTAACATCTATCTGGATCCACATCTTCCAAAACATAATCTCTCTTAAAGATACAAGGCAAAGCTCTTAAGCTTCCCATAAAACTTATTTTCAATCCAATCCCTAGCATAAAATCTTTCTAAAATCTTTAATCATAATGTCCCTTACAGGAGATGATTACAATTTTCTCTTCTAAAACTTGATAAATCAGACGGTTCTTTTGATCAATTTCTCTTGACCAACATCCTGACAATTCATATTTTAACGCTTCAGGTTTACCTGTTCCATCAAAAGGAGTTTTTTGGCTTTCTATAATTAGTTTCATAATTTTTGATGCTTTTTTTCTATCAGTGTCAACCCACTCTTTTAAATCCTCAAAGCCTGATTTATCAAATTCTAAGCTTTTCACGAACTACCTCAGAAGAAATAGTGTCACTATGCTTTTTAGCATCCAAAAGTCTTTTCTTCATTGTTGGGTTTTTAAGGAGATAATTGCTTGTGTCAGAAAAAATAGCTCTCAGCTCTTCTGGGTCAAAGCCTATTTCTTCAAATAAGCATAAATTAACTATTCTTTTTAGCTCTTCATTAAGATCATATAATTTTTTCCCAGTCGCAGCTTCATCTTTCAGTTTTTTGTCAAAGTGAGTGTGATAGTTTCTAGTCGTAACAACCTGATTAATGAACTTCTTTTTATCTGTAAAATCTGATAAAATATCTGAATATTTATCATAAATGTCGTTAAGTCTCTGTCGTAATGAAAGCTCATGAGAATAGGAAAGCTTTTCTTTTAACCATTCCTTATATTTATCAGGAGTATTTTTTAATATCTCTTTTTTTATATTAATATTTTTCCCTTCTAATTCCTCGTTATTTTGTGTAAACCGATGATAAGCTTCTAATGCCTGAACAAGATTTAAAAATCGATGCTCCATAAAGCGAGTCGACTTGGATAAAATCGTAGCATACAAATTATAAACTGGTTCTAAAATATCAAGCCTGTCAAACCATTTTGTTATAGAATCTTTATCTTTTATGTCATCATAGGTAAAACGCATATCATAATTGTCTAATCTTTTACTATAATCATAGTCATCTATAAACCGGGAATAAACTTTAACCCAATCTCCTGTTATTGTCTTTCCTTTAAGAGCTTGACGATGTACAGGTTTTTCAAAAGCTAAACTTAAAAATGTACCCAAGTAGTAAATAATTCTTTGAAAGTCATCAAGTGGTTTTTCACTATCTGCCTCAATGTAAAAATAAGTTTCCTGTTCAATAGAAGCATCTGTCTGTACAATAAAGCTTTCAGAATAGGAACGAAAAGCTATTTCAATTTTATATTCTTTATTTATCTTACCACAATTGATTGTCTCAGGCAATTTAAATTCAACTTTAGCTTTATACTCTTCATGATTTCGCTCAATATCAAATCCTGATACGCCTACCCATTCAGCCAAATGGGGGAAATCAACCGATATATTTTTAAACTGAATATCTTTTTCAGTCTGAAAATGAGTTCCTACCATAACTTGATTAATAACAAAAGTCGAATTTGGCTTAGTAAGACTCATAGAAAAATGTTTGGATTTTTCAAAACAATTATATAAAGTAATATCTCCTACTTCAGGAGAAATTGAAAAACCTAATATAATGTTCACTTCATCCATCAACTTATTTGTATCACTACTTTTGCTAAAAGAACTAAATAGTTTTAGTGTGCCCTCTTCAGAACGGGAAAATTTAAGGATTCCCTCTATTTTCTCGTCAGGATTCTCTGGAAGCCACCATACACCCATATATTCCAATTCATTCATAAATTAGCACCTTACATCGGGATAATTTCCATAAAATTAGTAATAAATCTATTTTTTAACTAAATTACGCATAGGTTAAATATCTTCAGAACAAATGTTTAACTTTTTAAAGAGAGATAATTTACCTGTCACAACTAATTATCTCATATGTTCTGACTACAATATATAAAAGATAATGAGTTTTTCACAGATGTCAAGATTTCCTGGAACCCCTGCTCATTACCGATTAACAAGTCTACTGGACAGTGATTGCTATGAGCAAATATTCCTTAATTCCTTGACAGTGGTAAATATCTTAAGATAGGGATAGACCTATGTGTTTATCCTTCTCTAGGACGGCAGATAATCCTTCCACTGATCCGGAATCCTTTGGACTTTGATAAAAAAGCTCAAATAACTTTTCACAGAGGGCTCAAAGGGTTTTTTCATAGGCCTGAAATGACTGTGTTCCGGTAAATGATTCCCCTTTTTATTATTACAGCTATTGCAGGCCGCAACAATGTTGTTCCAGGCCTTTTTCCCTCCTTTGGATAATGGGATCACGTGGTCCAAGGTGAGTTGATCCTTGGGAAGTCTTTTCCCGCAATAGGCACAGGTGTAGTTATCACGATAGAAGATATTTTCTTTAGATAACCTTAAGTTTAGATGTTTATGGATGTTCACGTAGTAATGAAGTCGAACGACGGCCGGCACATTGAGAGCCAGTTTTTCTGAATGGATTTCAAAATCCTCATAGACTTCAATAATGTCCACTTTTTCTTTAAAGTGGAGAATGATAGCCTTTTGCCAGGAAATCACTTTAACCGGCTCGTATGTGTTGTTTAGAAGCAGTACGTTCATGGTATCCATCCTGATAACCTTTAGGAGTCTATGGATAGGTTTTTATTCCATCTCTTTGGTTATGAGGCAATCAATAATTTATTGACTTCATTCTAATTGAGAGAGTTAAAACTCTCTCTTTTTTTGATTATATTATTAAACACATCTACTTATAAATCCAAGCCATGTTTTTCCATATCAACTTTTTTTATTGATCCTGGAGAGCCAGGAAACCCTTTATTTAGTGATAAATTATTGTTTAATCCCTCGTCACGTTAAATTCTCCCCCCGGATTTTCCGATCCTGCTCTTAATAAAGTTTCTGTAAGTGAGCGTCATGCTAAAGGCAAATCTAAGGTTTTTAATCATCTTTGTCAGTCTCTTGATTACTATAACCGGAACACTCTTTTTATTTTCCAGAACCGATCTAACAAAAAAATACATACTAGAATCCTACAAAATCAGCAAATTAGGTGAAATCCCTCAAAAGTATGTAGAAGATTTATTGGAATACCCCGCAGTGATCTATTTTACAACACTTTATTTAGCCATATTGTTTTTTTTGAATACTGTCCATTTAAAAATCACTTTAACCTTCTGGAAAGGTTTTCTTTTCACTATTCTTTGGAGTCTTCTTTTAACAGGCCTGTTTATCAGCTTTACACCCATACCCCCTGATCCTGACAGGAAACAAAGCCCCAAAAACTTTATGGATAAAGTCTACGAGTCTTCAAAAGTCCTGAATATTAATGGCACCACATTATTTTATTCTCTATACGCTAAAGACAAGAGTGTTTTTCGTAATCTTTTAATTGCCTCAAAAGATCAGAATAAACCACTGTATTATGTTCCAGAAGGTGTATTCGATAAAAATAAAAGGCAAATAAAGTTGAACGATGTGAAAGTCATAGGGCAAAATGAATTGGGTCCAAAAGGAATGCCTGTCAGTCTGGATATGAGTCAATTATTGAAGCGCATGTATGTCGAGAAACTTTCATTGGATCACTCCAAAAAGCTGCAAAACATTATCCAGAGGGTTTCCCCTTATTTTCCTCTAAATCCTTATAAAAACCATATAAAAAGCCAAACGCAACAAGTTTATGACTTTGTGACAAGTGAAAAGGTCTCAATGGACTCCTGGAAAACGGTCTTTAATTTTTTCGCTGAAATACTGGGGACTGTTTTAGTTTTTGGATCGATTGGAATCTTGATGAATACCAGGAGCCTGCCATTTGTTAATTTATTCACATCGAGTGTTTTAGGCTTTCTTTTGGTATTTGGACTCATTCATTATCACTTGAACTCTCAAAGTCTAATGGATTCCCTCACAAGCACTTTTCTTTTTCTTCCAAATGAGATGCTTTCTGGCTTATTGTTTTTAGCAATCGCATTGCCATTCTTTTTATTGGCCTTTTTAAGATACAAAAAAATCCAATTACTACCCAAGAGCAAAGGAAAGGGATGATCATCTATATATTCACCCGGTTAATATTATTATTTGTACTTTCTCTACTTTTCTTTACAGGTCTATCCATAGGCTACTACAACCGATGTTCTTATGATCTTATATCCCTAAACAATGTGATAACTCATGGGGTCTATTACATGCCCCATAGTATTTTAGCTTCCATATTCCTGTTTTATGCTGTATTTTTATATCGAAAAGGGAAACCTGTATATAATAAAAATCTATCCAATTACTTTTCCTTAAGTCCTGGCTTACCCGCACTCTTTATATGGTTTATCAGCTTACTCATACTTTCAGGGAACTTCTATCTTCAGGAAGTCACATTGCCCAAAAAACATTTACCCAAAACTTCCTTTGAACAGCTGGCCATCAATTACGAATTAGACAGAAAATCCAACGAAAAGACACGCATGGAACTCCCTAAAATTACGAGTGAAATCCAATCCAAGAGATATGCAAAAGCCATTGATTTATTGGATAAGAACTTATTGAATAGTGAATTAAAGTCCTTTTTGCAGATAGTTCTCACCGATTTAGCCAGAATTGAGAGCAGAAAACCACTTCGGTTGAACATGAAAAAATCCAGAAACAAGACATCCAAAACTCATGAAAAGGATGAAGTGAAATCACTGTTATCAGTGGGTGATAAAGGATTAAGAAATAGATCTTGTACAAAAGTAGAATATATAGAATATCTTAAAAATCTTAAGAAGCTCTACCCAAAGAACAAGTTGATTGATAATAAGCTCAAGCAAAACAATTTGAAGGATTTCATCTTTCTTGGGGATGCTAAAATAGTCAAAGCTTTATATAACAAAATAAATCTTTATATCATCGATAAAAAGCCTCAATTTCGTAGTAAGAAAGGATTCTACGCCCTGGGTGATGAGATACTCATTTTAATTAGCGAAATGACACGATATAAAAAAAGCATATATTTTAAGGATATTATTGTTCTCTCAAACTTGATAACAAATCTGGAGCCTCCGCCGGCCTATTATATCCCATACGGGCGTCTGGAAGGCAATCATATCATTGTGAACGAGTGGCAGAATTTATCCCGTGACAAAGGGAATCGATTCCCGGCGCGATTCATTCCGGATCACAAAAATGGCGGTATTCTTAAACTTTCCGGGCCCCTTAAGATAAAACAACTCATCTCATTAAACAAAACGATTAATAATGCTTCTATCGTCTCCATTTTCGATCTCATTGATCTATCCAATTCTGGGCTGGATGATAAATATCGATCGCCTATTTTTGATGTCTATTTTGTTGAGAAAATATCCTATTATGCGGGTACATTTTTTCTATTGTTAGTATTTTCATTTGGAGGGCTGATCATTCGTGTCCGCCGGGGAAAAACCCCATTCTGGTGGATCAAAATCCTCTTGTTGCCCACCGTACTGTTAACCACATTTTTAGTTTTCTACACAATAAAAGAACTTTGTTTTTTATTACTTATCTAAATTAAGATGAGTTCGGAATAAGTTAAAATAGCTAACTCTC
>CAJXGR010000204.1 GCA_913053665.1 uncultured Spirochaetia bacterium | reverse complement strand
TTCGGCCCAGGTCGAATCGGAATTGGGCGATGAGCTGCCCGACCAAACATTGCTGGGCTTGCGCGAAATCGACAACATCCGGCCGCTCGTGCTTGTGCCGGTTTGGATCGACGGTTTGCTTGAGCGAACCTGTTCGTATCCGGCGATGCGGAAGAAAGTGCGGAAGCGCCGTCGGAGGAACCGCTAACAGCCGAAACCGAAGCAGAAGAGTTTTATAAAATCTACAAACTCAATGTCCTTGTGATCCCAACCAACGTAGATTTACAGAGAACAGATTATACAGACCGAATCTATCGAACTGAAAAGGAAAAGATCAACGCTGTCGTCGAGGAAATAGAGGAATGCCATAAACGAGGTCAACCTGTTCTTGTGGGTACTATTTCTATTGAAAAGAATGAAATGCTTACTAAAGTCTTGAAACGTAAAGGGATACCTCATAATGTCCTGAACGCCAAGTTCCATGAGATGGAAGCCACTGTCGTGACTCATGGGGGTCAACGGGGTGCCGTCACTATTGCTACCAATATGGCAGGACGTGGAACGGATATCAAATTGGGAGAAGGGGTTAAGGAACTGGGCGGACTCCATATTCTTGGCACGGAGCGTCATGAGTCCAGACGGATTGATAATCAGCTTCGTGGACGGTCAGGACGACAGGGCGATCCCGGGACAGCTCGATTTTATTTATCCCTTGACGATGATCTTCTGCGTCTCTTTGGCTCAAACCGTATCGCTAGTGTGATGCAGAGAATGGGCCTGGAAGAAGGTGAGAGAATTGAACACAAAATGGTTTCAAAGGCCATTGCCAATGCCCAAAAAAAAGTAGAAGGCCGGAACTTTGAGATCAGAAAGCATCTCCTGGAATACGATGATGTGATGAATCGCCAAAGGCAGTATATTTACAAGTTCCGCGACAAGGTATTAGAAAATGAGGATCTCAAGGAAGATATCTATGATATGCTGGACTCATTAGCCCAAACTTATGTTGAGGAAACCGCTCAAACCAATGGAAAAAGCTTGTCTTTAGAGGAGATCGACGAAGTCTTTCACTGGCTGAATAACCGTTTTTCCATTAAAACCCCTAAAGATGTTGATCATGCTAACCTGTCACGGCTTGAATCACTCATAGATTATGTTGTTGATCTAATGAAAAATGCTTATGAGAAAAGAGAACAAGATATAGGCCATGAGCAGATGAGAGACCTGGAGCGATATATCCTCCTTTATTCCATCGACTCCAAATGGAAAGATCATTTATACGCCATGGATGTGATGAAAGAAGGGATCCATTTGAGAGCTTATGCTGAGAAAAACCCTCTTACAGAGTACAAATCAGAAGGCGCCCATATGTTTGATTCCATGAATCTGGCTATCATGGAGGAAAGCCTCGAATTCCTCTTTAAAGTAGAAGTCCGAGACGAGTTTCTGATGAATATTGAAGGAGAAGAAATTGCCTATGGTGATGAAAACCACGAAGAAGTGACTCCATTCGCTTTAAATAGTGGTGAGGGCGGTAAGTCGAAAAAACGAGGGGGTGGCATCAAGACAGCAAAAATAGGTCGTAACGATCCCTGTACTTGTGGAAGCGGGAAGAAATACAAAAACTGTCACGGTCGCTAATTAATGATCAACCAGACCATTGCTCAACGACTAAGTGAAATAAGTCAATACTTATTGCTTAAAGATGCCAATCCCTTTAAGGTAAAAGCTTTTGCCAATGCGGCACAGGCTCTTGGTGATCTCAATGAAGATATTGAGGACCTGGCTGCTGAAGGTGGTCTTCAAGACATCAAAGGACTAGGAGCCTCGACTCAAAAGCTGATTCTTGAATATATTCAATCGGGTCAAATCCTTTACCACAAAGAATTAAAAGATACTTTTCCTGAAAATATACTCACTCTATTCAAAATCTCAGGGCTTGGGCCGAAAAAGATCAAGTTCCTCTATGATGAGCTTAAGATCTCTAATATCAAAGAATTAGAGTATGCATGCCATGAAAATCGTTTGATGGAACTTAAAGGTTTTGGTTTGAAAAGTCAGAATAACCTATTGAAGGAAATCCTTAATATATATAAAAATGCAGGTCACTTTTTATTGAACACGGCTTCAACACTGACTCATCAGATTGTAGACTACCTCAACGAGGCCCCCGGCGTGATTCATCTGAGTCCTGTAGGCGAGATCCGTAGGCGTAACGAGATTATATCTTGTGTAAATATCTTGATCAGCACGTCTATGTACCAGGAAACCCTGGATTATATCAGCCAGTTCCCTGAACTTAGTAAGGTTATAGAATCTATAGAGGGTGAAATACTTATCCAGAGCTTATCCGGATTGAAAATATCTATAAAAATAGTGCCTGAGAACTTATTCTACATTCATCAATTTATTGATACGGCTTCACAAAGTCATTTACAGCAGATTAAAGCACATGCTTCACAGAAGGGCATAGGACTCTCACCTGATGGCATCACCCAAAATGGCATCAAAGTCCATTGTAATGACGAAAAGTCTATTTATGAGACGTTAGAGATGCCCTGGATTGCCCCAGAACTACGTGAGGGTTTGGGAGAAGTGGAAGCCGCCATAAATGATTCCCTTCCGTCTCTTATTACTCACAAATCGATACGGGGTATTTTCCACAATCATACGACCTGGAGCGATGGATCAGCCTCTATTGAAATGATGGCTCTAACGGCAAAAGACTTTGGGCTCGAGTATATAGGCATATCAGATCATAGCAAATCTGCCGTATACGCCGGAGGACTGAACGAAGAGGAACTATCCGAACAGATGGATGAAATAGACAGATTAAATGAAACTCTCTCTGGAATTACCATCCTAAAAGGAACGGAAGTTGATATCCTGTCAGATGGTTTGTTAGACCTTGATGACGCTGTATTATCCCAATGCGATTTCGTGATTGCCTCAGTTCACAGTCAATTCAAGATGGATTCAGAAACCATGACTCAACGTCTTGTTCTAGCCATGGAAAATCCGTACGTTACAATGATTGGACATCCAACCGGACGATTGTTGCTGGGTAGAGAGGGCTACCAATTTGATGTGGATCTCTTTTTAGACACTGCCAAAAGGCATAATAAAGTCCTGGAACTCAATGCCAATCCTCATCGTCTGGATTTAAACTGGCTCACCCTGAAGAAGGCTAAGGATATGGGATTAAAGGTATCCATCAACCCAGATGCACACAGGCCTGAAGGAATATATCATCTCCACTACGGTATTGACACAGCCAGACGGGCTTGGCTGACAGACTCGGACTGCCTGAACACTCTTTCCCTAAACGATGTTAGAGACGCTTTAAAAAGATGAGTTCAAATCAAAAGAATCCCATAATCCAAAAGCTTATAGAGAATTATCCTGACGCTTCCTGTTCCTTACGTTACAAAACCCCCCATGAGCTTCTGATCGCCACCATTTTGTCGGCTCAATGCACCGATGAGCGTGTCAATAAAGTGACGGTTGATCTTTTTGCAAAATACAAAACGATTGCTGAGTTCGCTCACACATCTGAAGAGGACTTACAAGAAGATATTCATTCAACGGGATTTTTCAGGAATAAAGCCAGGAATATAATAGGTACTTGCCGTAAAATACTTACTGACTATGGGGGAGAAGTCCCGAAAACGATGAAGGAATTGACCAGTCTGCCGGGAGTCGCCAGAAAGACGGGAAACGTTGTTTTAGGCAATGCATTTAATATCGCCGATGGGATCGTAGTGGATACTCATGTGACTAGATTATCCCAGAGATTTCGATGGACCCAGGCAAAGGGGGCCGATAAAATCGAACTGGATTTAATGAAACTCGTCCCTAAAGAAGAATGGATCCATATCAGCCATCGTCTAATCCTTCATGGGCGTAAATATTGTCAGGCTAGAAAAGCTAATTGTACTGATTGCTTCCTGAACACCCTTTGTCCCTCTGCTTTTAAGTTATAAAATAAACAAACTTATCTCATTCATCCTAAAGGTCTTTATAAAATAGATCGATATAGTTTGATAGATTGACATTAGCCTTTTCGTTGATTTATTAGTAACTTAATTCTAATAGTTTTATGGGTTAAGAGAATGCCTTTATTTTTACGATCTATTCTGGTCATACTATTTCTTGGATTTCTTTCTTGCAATCCTCATCCAGTCAACTCTTCACGAACTTTAGGTCTTTCGCCGGCAAGTCTGACTAAAACACCTGTTAGATCAACTGTTACGAAGAAACCAATGGCTAAGACTATTAGAAAAGGAATAAACAAAGCTCCTTTTAGCCCTCAAATTGAGAAACTGATCCAATCCACTCAAAAGGATCCATTTGATCAACGGATAGAGATCATCAGCCGCTTTTTTCTGGGTAAACGCTACAGTAGGTATACGCTGGGAGAGGGCAAACAAGGAAGATATGATCAAAAGCCCCTGTATCGCTTTGATCGATTCGACTGCACTACGTTTATCGAGACCGTCATGGCCCTTTCATACGCTGCAAATCCTGGGGATTTCATTCAATATATAAAAAAAATACGATACAAGAATGCTAAAGTCTCTTTTTTGACCCGAAATCATTTTCCCAGTGTCGATTGGATACCCAATAACATCAAGGCTCATTTCCTGAAGGACATAACAGAAGAGCTTGCTGGGTCTATCCCTGTAGAAAAACGTGAAATCATCATTGATAAAAAGAAGTGGCTTCAGACCATGCCAAAACGTAGATTGAGTGTTGCCCGTGGATTTAATCTTTCTAAAATCCTGAGAGAACTTCGTCAAACACAAAGTCCTGAAAAGAATGAAATATTGACATACATCAATCTGGAAGCCATTATATCTGATGAAAACTCTCTAAATCATATTCTAAAGAGCATCCCGTCGGGATCCATCATTAATATCATCCAGTCCAACAGTCCTTTGACCTATCGGACAGGAAGTACTTTGAATGTGATCCACCAGGGTTTATGTATATATAAAAACGGCATCCCATACTTCCGCCATGCCAGTTCCACAAGGCTTAAGAGAGTAGTGGAAACCCCCTTAAAAAAATATCTTCACCGATTATATTATATGTATGTTTTAGGGATAAACGTTCTGAAAATCCAGCGTCCAACGAAGATAAAGCAAGTCTCTATGAGTAAACGTGACGATCTTGAAAGTCAATTAAAGCAGCAAGTCAAGGCCGTATCGAATCTGCTGAAAGACCTCCGGCCATTTGTAATATCCATTGGGATTGTTGACGTGGAATAACTAATGATATATCACCGGGTCACCCTCAGCTTGTTAAAGGGTTTCTTAGATTAAGATGGTTGGAAATCCTCTCATTGTTTCATAGTCTCACACCAGCAAAAACAGGCTGACTGAGGGGATTAAGATAGTTTCTTGTTTTCATTGTTTTTCCCCTTGACTTTTTGTAATCCTTAGTCAAATAGATTAGAAGGGAGTTCAAATTTCTTAATAAGTCCTTTGAGTGCATAAGATAAAATCATCGTTTTCATTCCATGTGTTTTAACAGGAAAAGATTTATTCCCTTTCACAAACTTTCCAGAATGTTTACCCCCACTTTTATGGGTGAACTCAATGTCATAAGCTTTTAATAGTTCAATCACTTTTCTTAGTTCAATAGCTTTAGGCATATATAACTTCTTTTATCTTTTCAGCCTTAAGAAGATGAACACTTTCTCTAATAGTTAAGGATTCGCCCTCTAGCATTAATTTTGTGTAAATACCCCAATAATTCTTGTCTTCAGGATCAATGACTTCATTTAAAGCATTTTTCTTGATAGCATGATCAAGATATTCCTTGATACAATCGCTTAATGAATCAAGAGCATCCATTTCATTTTCCCCATGACTGGATATAGAAAAATCCAGACATCGTGCTACAATGACATTATCTTCCTCAGTTAACAGTATGTGTAATTGCAAGTTATGTACATCTTCTATCTTTCCTGTCAAGGCTTTTACAGGTTTCATTTTTCCACTCCAAGTATAAGTTTAAGCTTTCTAGTTAAATATAACCTCTCTCTTCAAAAAGAAACAGGAAAATTAAGTTCATAAGAGAAATCAATCTCCCTTCTGGTTTAACGGATGACGATTCCCTCATTATTTATAAATCTCACACTCCGGCAGAGCCTTTTGTAAGTCTTTCACACCTTTGTCCGTCACTTGTGTAGCCGTAAGATCAAGGGATTGCAGGGATTTCAGGTTGTATTTTATT
>CAJXGR010000203.1 GCA_913053665.1 uncultured Spirochaetia bacterium | reverse complement strand
AAATTACTCTTAGTATTAACATCTAGAAGCCGAAAATGAAAGCCAAGAATCGGGTCTACTGCATTATATAAGGATAGAATCACTATGAAAGGCAAACTCATTGCATTTGAAGGGATCGATGGTGTTGGGAAGACCACTCAGGCCAAACTATTGCTGGAATATCTGGAAACCCGAGATTATTCAGTCAAGTATATCAAAGACCCATCAGAGGGTCCCTACGGCCGAAAGATCCGCCAGACAGCTCAGTCCGGCAAGCGACTGGCCCCCGAAGAGGAGTACCATTTGTTTATGGAGGATAGAAAGGAGAACACACGAGACCATATCCTTCCATCCCTGAATCAGGGAGACATTGTTCTTATGGATCGCTATTATTACTCTACCATAGCTTATCAGGGAGCTTTGGGACTCTCAACAGATCGGATCAGGCAAGAGAATGAGGTCTTTGCCCCAAAACCCGACATGGTGATCCTCATAGGTTTACCTGTGAAAGATGCTCTCAAGCGGATTCATGAAAACAGAAAGGGTCAACAGGATGCCTTTGAAACAGAAGATTATCTTATAGCAGTCCAAACCGTTTTTGACAAGATGAGTGACCCATGCATCCTTAGAGTAGACGGGAGTGAGTCAATCAAAGAAGTATTCATGGAGGTGGTTGAAGCTGTGGAAGAGAGGATCCTTGAGAGCTTGTGAAAGTAGCCCTCTGTAGAGACTCATGGCCATGAGTCTCTACAGGGCTTTTTTCTGGCCCTGTTGTTTAGGGAGCGAGACAAGAAGATGGGTTCCTTCCCCCTGTGAGCTGGTGAATTCTATACGCCCCCTGTGTACTTTCGTGATCAGAAAAGCACTATAGGTACCTATTCCCGTGCCATACTTCTTGGTGGTGGTATATCTGTCAAAAAACCTCTTTTCCACTTCCTTTGGGATGATCCCCATGTTATGGATATCAATGGCATGAAAGTCTTTCTTTTCGCTGATGGAAACAGTTATCGTCCCATTGTCCGGAGACGCCTCCAGGGCATTTTTAATCAGGTTGGCAAAAAGGTTTGTCAGGAGCATGCTTTCGCCGGGTATAAAGAATGTTTGCTCCCAATCAATGGGCTTTTCCATGAGGTCGTATTCAGCATGGAGGTGTCGAGCGTCTTTTAGAGTAGTCAACTCATTATCTATTTTACTTAGGATTTGGACGATATCAACTTCCTCAGGAGTGTAAATATACGTTCCTTCCTCCATTTTAAAGAGATCCAGTGAGTAATTGATCATGTGGAGCATGCTATTGCCCTCATCATGGATGCCCCTCACCTTTTTCCTTTGCCCATCACTGAGAGAGTCTTTAAGCAACATCTGAGAATACCCGATAATACCATTGAGTGGGCTTTTCAGGTCATGACGAACAATACGCTCCACGTCTTCTCTGAGCCTCTCAATTCTTTTTTGCTCTGTCTGATCCCGTAAAACTAATATGATTTTCCCCTCAGATGCTTTTCTGGAGACGAGTTTAGAGGCGAGAGCTGAAAACCA
The DNA here is from genome assembly GCA_913053665.1 of uncultured Spirochaetia bacterium. Lineage (GTDB taxonomy): Bacteria > Spirochaetota > UBA6919 > UBA6919 > UBA6919 > CAJXGR01. The sequence goes on along the minus strand of CAJXGR010000203.1, from coordinate 4,711 downwards.
CTTTGTGTGACCGTTAATATTGACGCTGTATTCTATAGAGACTGGCTCAGGAGTCTTTTCTAGCTTCTTTAGTCCGGCTATGATGGCTTCATAAGCTTTTCCACCTGAAATAGACTTTAAGTCCTGTCCTAACATATCATCTTTTGGCATCCAAAGCAGATCGTTTCTGGCCGTAAAAATCTCATTCACCTGAAGATCTTCATCTAAGACCAGTAAAATATCGGGACTCGATAATAAAATGGCCTGAAGACGTTCCTCGCTTTCTCTTAGGGCATCATTCTTGTCTTTAAGTTCAGTGATATCTGTAATAAAGGAAAAGGATTTCATGGCCTGGCCCGATCGGTCTCCCATGGTGGTGGTATTGAATTGAGTGTAGACCTTTTTACCAGATTTTGTCTTAAGAGTGAGATCAAACCAATGATAGGGGGCTTTATTGATCTGTGAACACTCTTTGACAGCATGTTCCATGTCATCCTTGTGGACGAACTCAAAGAGAGAGCGGTCTATAAGCTCGTCCTGGGTGTAGCCCAGCATCACACAAAGGAAATTATTCACCTCAATAATCTTGTGATCGCAATCTAACATACAATAGCCTTCAGAAGTGAGGTTCACGATATCACGATACTTCTTTTCACTTTCCATCAGTCCATTGTAGAGTTTGATCCGATGGGTCATGTCGCGGGCGATCATGGACGCGCCAATGATATTATTCCTGAGGTCTTTAATGGGAGAAACAGTCAGGGAAACGTCAATAAGTTGTCCATCTTTAGCCCTTCTGATCGTGTGATATAGTTTATAGTTATTGCCTTTCTCAATGTCACTCAGTATCTTATAAGGCTCCTCTTCATACCCATCAGGGGCTAAACGACAAATGGACTGGCCCACCATTTCATTGGCGGTATAGCCAAAAATCCGTTCAGCCCCCTGATTCCAGCTTGTGATGGTGGTATCCAAAGACTCACTGATGATCGCGTCTTCTGCTGATTCAACCAATGCGGCAAGTAAAGAAATAGCTTTCTCCCCCCGTTTTCGTTCGGTGAGGTCCACTATAAACCCATCCACCTGATGGAACCTGGTTTCCTCCCGACTCAATATACAGTGGTTGGCGACCCATCGTATTTCCCCGTCTTTTCGGATGATACGGTGTTCGATGGTCCCGGAGCTCAAGTTTTCCTTCAAGTTCTTGATGAACAAACCCACCTCTTTACGATCCTCCTGGTGGACCATATCGATCCAGAGATTTGGGTTTTCAGCATACTCTTTAGGGTGATAGCCCGTGACAGCCATACATTGCGGGCTGTGATAGGTGGACGTAACCTCTCCCAACTCATTGAAATGAACGGTGTAAAAGTATTGGGCGATGTTCTGAACAACTTGTTTAGTCTCTCCCTCAAGAATATTCTGGGGCTCGTGATCTTGATCTTTGCGAATCTCTGCTTTGAGTTCAGACACTAATTCTTTAAGAGCAAGATTTTCGCTATAAAGGTCATCATAAGTTTTATTATCTTGAACAACCATTGGTTTATCCTGAACTGACAAAAAGTCATTTTATGGGACGTGATTTAGAAGAAACACTTTGGTCTCAAATATCTGTCAAATAAAATAATTTAAATATTCCAGGAGTAAAGGCTTCTTGAATAAATCTGCTAATTTACTTAAATGCTTTTAAGGCAGAAATCTTTTATACCTTGTTTACAGAAGGGATTCAGCGAAATATTGGGGGGAAATAGAAACATGGGAAAGTGTCGAATTAGCCAGTCGTTGTAGGGGCGACCCGCCGGGTCGCCCCTACAACATATTGGTAATTAGTCATTTAATTTCACAGAATATGTTCAAGTACCCGTATAATTGATTAATTCAACAGATTCATAGGTCCATCCCTGGATCGCTGGGGAAAATACCACTACCCAAAATTAAAATACTAATTGACAATCAGGAAGATATGTCTGGAGCAGAGATTTGCTTTGATCACCCAGTTGAATGCCTTTTAACTTCAAAAACCTTAGATGTTTAAGCTTCTTGATAGATGAAGGTATATGAGTGATTGGATTCCAGCTTAAATCCAGAGAACGTAGTTTGCGTAACAGAATGATTTCCTCCGGAAATTTATTCAACTTGTTACGACTCAAACTCAGTTTTTTAAGTTTCTTCAATTTGCCTATATCGGGGGATAGGGTATGAATCTTGTTTCCATTGAGATTTAATTCGTATATCTTGTCTTTATAATCCATAATTTCGTAGGGAAAATACTTTAATCCTTGATGACTTAAATTGACTTTATGGGTTTCAATGTCTTCAGTAATCTGTGTCTGGATGGTAGATTGTTCTGGAATGGAGGATAACTCCAGGGCAAACTTTTCAGATATTTTGTCAATCATCTTTTTCATGGACGGAGCGGGAGGAAATATCCATTTATTTTTATGAGGATTGTGGGACTGGGTGTAACTCTCAATCAACAAAACTCTTAGAGCTTGTGAACCCTGCCACAGGTCATGGACAGTAAAATAAGCCTTCAGGGTTCGTTTTGTCGCTAACAGGACTTCTGACCTTTGATTGAGTCGGTATCGCTGGACCATATTGTGACTCAGGTAAGCCATGACAAGAAAACGTGGATTCTTCTTGATCGCACCGGGGATCAGATACTTTTTCATGTATTTTATCGGATTTACTATATAATTCTCGTAATTATCTAGCCGATTAGACTTCTTGTTAAACCGATTTATGAAATCCTTATTTCTTAAGAGTTTGAACTTATGCAATTGAAGACGATCCTCTAATATTGTGGCAAATTGAGAATTAGGGATGGGTTCGGAGCTATGGATTGTTTCAGTCAGAAAAGTCGCAACGCCTATCCCGTATTTCTTGATGCTGTCTCTGGAAAGGGTTTTATAACTCATGCGACTGGCGGGATACCTCTCTACCATTGCATTAGAGGATGAGCATGAGCCAATGGACAGGATCAATGCCAAGACCAAGAGCCATTGTATGGAATGAATCCATTTTCTTTTACTGGAGTGTGTCAGAGAGTTTATAAACATAATCATTAAATACCTTCCTAAATATTTTTCTTGATGACGAGAGGGGTGGAAATTGCCTCATCTTCTTGTTGAACTCAAAACTAATCGCTTGTCCCCTCAGCAAATCCTGTTGGACTAATTGTCTTCGTTTGAGATCATGAAGATTAAATCGAATAGTCATTTCCCGAATCGTTGATATTCGTGGGCCACCCTCTATCCCAGACAGATCAGGAATATCCAGGCGAGTCTTTCTACTTTCTTTATCAGCTATTAAAGCTATAATATAAATAACGATCAATAATAGAAACAGCGTGTCAGCAATGCCGTTGGACACCTTTTTGGATTGACGACTCACTTTATGAGACTCGATTACAGGCATGATGATATACCGTGTTCCTTTCAGTTTATTGTTTAGGACACTGTACCAATGGGGTGTGAACAGACCATTCTGCTGGTATGCGTCTATCATGGCCCGATAGTCCTGAGTTCCCAAAAGCCTCTTCACTTCTTTGGCTGATAGGACGGTTAAATCTCTGTTCTCCTTTTTTATGGCTTGAACCAGACGTTGACTGATCGCTTTCTCATACTTCCAAGTCAAGCTGTTATCCACAAGGGAGAGGATTCCCCCTACTGCTATCTGTCCTGAAGACAATGAATAGCCGTAGTGATAGTCCTCTGCCACTCTGACAGAGTTACTGGGGCCTCCACAGGAATGCAAGGCAATGAGAGTCGATAAAAACACCATGAGATAACTTGATTTCATTTATTTCTCCTTTTATATTGATGACTCAAATCTACTTGATTTCCATCAAAACTTTAGACCTAAACCCAGGGATATTTGCCCTGAAAACAGGACAGCGGCGGCTCTATCCCCATCTTTATTGATTTCACCCAAGGGATCGTCAACGATGACTGTATCGATCCTTAATTGCAGTGGGATAAACAATGTACGGGTCAGGTAGATGTCAAAACCCAGTCCTGTGGAGAAATAGAATCCCAGGCCGACTCTCTGGTCCCCATTGGTTTGCGATCCGTAGCGACTGGCGTCCAGGCTTATGCCTGTAGCAACAATAATGTAGGCCCAATAATTAACATAAAACTCAAATAAAAAACCCATTTGCCAGGCTCTGTAATCCACACTGAGATCAGGATTCTTGTGATTCATACTGACAAATTGATTGTATCTTAGTTCCAGTCCAATCCCAGCGGATGTGCCAACACCAAAGACAGTCTGGAATGAGGCCCCGTAGGAGATGGGGTTTTTAGAATAATTTGGGTCATCCAATACGTTTAAAGTACTTAGACCCTGTCCTAATCCCCCCATAAGCCTCATTTTAAAATCAAAGCCATCATAAGGCCTTTCGGGTTTTATTTCAACCAGATCAATTTGTCCGGTCTTTGGAAAGAAATGAGGATCAGAGTCGCCTGATTGAGACTGGGAATAGCCCTGTACTCGTGAGAGAAAAACCAACAAAATGCAGGATACTAGTACTTTATAGAATATCATTTTTATAGAACTCCTGGTAATGATGAGTAACAAGATGATAATCCATTAGGATTATATATTTCAGATATTATAACCCATTCCAGGAAAATATCTAATGCAAATGCAGTATTATATAAAAAAGTAGATATACTAAATTGTCATCTGTAGAGACGCATGGCCATGCGTCTCTACAGATGACAGGTTTTAT
>CAJXGR010000202.1 GCA_913053665.1 uncultured Spirochaetia bacterium | reverse complement strand
CTTGATCGCTAATCTCCTGGGCGGCGACCTGCGAACGCTCGGCCAGTTTTCGCACTTCATCGGCCACCACTGCAAAGCCACGGCCCTGCTCGCCTGCGCGGGCGGCTTCGATGGCGGCATTCATCGCTAAAAGATTGGTTTGTTCTGCGATATTACTAATCAGACTCACCATTTCCGAGATTTGCTTGGAGGAATGACCAATCTCCACACCGGCTTCCACCAACTCCCGGACGGATTTTTCTCCATCCTGTGTGACAGTCAAAAGATTCCGAGAGATCAGTTTGGCCTTCTGGGAAATGTTATTGACCGACTGGATGGACTCCATCATCCTGTTAATCGAACTGGAGGACTCAGCCACAACACTGGCTTGGGCATCAATGCTTTCTGAAACAGATTCTATAGAAGCCAAAGCCATTGTAATTTTAGTAGAAGTTTCTTGTATTCTATTGTGAGACTCAAGATATGTCTTTTCCTCTTTTTCGATGGACTGGTCCATTTCCAATATACTGGAATTGGTTTTAGTGATGGAACTAGAAACGCTGCTTGTTGTTTGAGAGATATTATCAGAGCTTTCAGTGATTTGTTGGATAAGAATACTAAACTTATCGATCAGATGATTAAAATGTTGACCGATATACCCAATTTCATCGTTAGAGAGGTTGTCAACATGTACCTTTAAATTCCCTTCAGCAATTTGATCCATCACATCATTCAGTCTTTTTATAGGCTGTGCAAACAGTTTATTGAATGGAATATAAACAATAAAAATCAGGATTATAAGGATACCAATAAGCATAGACAGGTTTAATAAAAGGGATTTATAAGTTAAGTCCTCCAGGACTTCGTTTTCATCAATAATTGTCCCCAAAGCACAATCTAAAGAAGGGATGGTCGAAAAAACAAGCTTTACCTTAGTGTGATGCCATATAAAATCAAAGTCCCCAGAGAGATGCTTTTTCTTATTTGCCTTTTTAATGACTTGTATAATCTGGCGAATTCCTTTCTCCCAGCCAATAATCCCTTCGACTGGATTATCTTGAATATTCAGGGCCTGTTTGTTAATATATTTTGAATCGGTATGGTTTAAATAGATCCCGTCAGAGGAAACAAGAAAAGCTTGGGATGTCTTTCCCATAGGGATCTTTGAAAGATCGATAGAAGAAACTTTTATAGACTGTTGTTGTGCTAATAGGGAGTTCTCAATTTTATAGCTATATACTTCGATTTGTAGGGCCCCCTGCTTCCAGAGTTCACTTAGTAAATCCTGTCTTGATAGCGAAATGTTGATATAAGCGTATATAGCAAATAGAATCGACAGAGGTAATAACATATATAGTAGCAACTTATTTTTAAGTGTCTTCTGTTTCATAATATGGATCCCTTTAGCCTGAATATCTTCTGTAAAACATCTTATCAGTAGGTCTTAAACTATGGATTGTATCTGATGCTACAAATATATTGTAGCTAGTAAACCCAAAAGTACTCATTAATATAATATTTTTTTAATAAATATTCATTTTAATATAGTCTTTTTTAAGAAATCTTTTTATATTTACCAGCAAATAAACAGAAAGATCTATTTTGTTGCTAACTTCATATCTACTAATTATTAGATATAATATAAATCAATTCTCTTCAAAAGGCCTTTTAAGCAAACCATGAAAAAGCTATTAACCTCCAAAGTCCATACCCTGACAGTAATATTATTCATCGTCTTAATGATTGGCCCCAATAACGTTTTTACTCAGGAAGCTAAGAATATCCATGTTGAGACAGGTTATTATGGAATCTTTGGACAACTTGGGGATAAAAATACCGGTTGGCTGCCCTATCTTAATATCGCTTATAGTAAATACTTGCCTGCAAGCTCTACAGCTTATTGGGAGGTGGGTATTGGTTTTTTTGGCCATCAAGAAGAAAATCGTACGGTCTATAATAATAGGGTTCGTGCTATCCCTGTTAGCACATCTTTTGGGTGGAAGCTTAATTTGGGAGACCGCTTCTTGTTCAACCCAAAAATGGGATTGGGTTTACTTTCTATAAGCACGGAGACCCAAGGGAACGATCTAAACCGTTCTGAACGGATGATGCTTAGGCCTTCTGTCACGATGAGTTATAAACTGGAAGGCAACTGGTTTTTTACCTTAGAAACCTCATTGCTCATGTCCAGTGATCTTCATGAAATGAGTACCAATAAGTCAATCTATTACGTATTTATGCCAAGTTTTGGGGTGAGTCTTCAGTTCTAACTACCCCACTCCATTTAATGCTCTCTTCTTTGCTTCAGTCCATGGAAAACTACTTTAAACTTACGAATATAATCCTCTGCTCTTCCCTAACACCTTATTTTTCTTATCTTTAAGCTAAATATAAGCACTATGCTTGATTAGTTTGGAGAATAAAATGAGTCAAAATAGATTACAATATGAAAAAAGCCCCTACTTACTCCAACATGCTGGAAACCCTGTGGACTGGTACGCTTGGGGGAGTGAGGCTTTTGAGAGATCCAAAAATGAGAATAAACCAATATTCTTATCCATAGGCTATTCCACCTGTCATTGGTGTCACGTAATGGAAAGAGAGTCCTTTGAGGATAAGGAAGTCGCCAACTTGATGAATGAAGCTTTTGTGTCGATCAAAGTGGATCGTGAAGAAAGGCCTGATATAGATAACCTCTATATGACAGTGTGTCAACTCATGATTCCCCATTGTGGATGGCCCCTCAATATCATCATGACCCCTGATAAGAAGCCGTTTTTCGCGGCCACATACGTCCCAAAGACTTCCCAAGCAGGACGTTTTGGGATGTTAGATCTGGTTCCTCATATCAGTAAGCTTTGGCAGGAGAAGCATCAAGACATACTCCATTCAGCTGAAGAAATAACGGGATATCTTCAAAATACAGGCTCTGAGATGTCAGGGAGTGACTTGGATGCATCCCTTTTGGATAAGGCCTACGAAGAGATTCATCAGCGATTTGATACGGAATACGGGGGATTCCTTCCGGCTCCTAAATTCCCGTCACCCCATAATTTACTTTTCCTCCTTCGTTACTGGAAAAGGAAAGGAGAGACTCATGCTCTGGAGATGGTGGAAAAGACCCTTCATGAGATGAGTAAAGGAGGGGTCTTTGATCACATTGGTTTTGGATTTCACCGCTACTCGACGGATGAAATATGGCTCCTGCCCCATTTTGAGAAGATGCTTTACGATCAAGCAATGCTGGCCATGGCCTACACAGAGACTTACCAGGCTACCCAAAAGAAAGAGTATGCTCAGACGAGTCGTAATATATTTACCTACGTTCTGCGGGATATGACCTCTCCAGAAGGAGGGTTTTTATCCGCCGAAGATGCAGACAGTGAAGGAGAAGAAGGCAAGTTTTATGTTTGGTCTAAAGATGAACTGAAGGCCATTTTGGAAGCTGATGATTTGGACTTTATTGTAAAGACTTTTCAGGTCACAGACGAGGGTAATTTTAGGGATGAGGCATCAGGAGCAACAACAGGAGAGAATATACTTCATCTGGATCACTCAAAAAGCTATCAGCAGATGGGAAAAGAAGTCGGTCTTAATGAAGAGGATTACTTTAAGCGATTGGAAGGGCTTCGTGAGAAGTTATTTAAAGTTCGGGAGAAACGCATTCACCCATACCTGGATGATAAAGTTTTAACCGACTGGAATGGATTGATGATTGCCGCGTTAGCCAAAGGGGCTTGGATATTGAGGGAGCCAAAATACGCTGAGGCCGCTGAAAGGGCTGTACGATTTATTTATAATAAACTCCATTTAAAGGATGGTCGGTTGCTCCATCGTTATCGAGATGGTGATGCCGCTATTGATGGGCATTTAAGCGATTATGTCTTCATGATATGGGGCCTGATAGAACTCTTTGAGGCTACACACAATGGGGATTATCTTGCTAAAGCCCTTAAACTCAACGATATATTGATGGAATCCTTTTGGGATGAGAAAAATGGAGGGTTTTACTTTACAGCTAAAGATGGGGAGGAATTGATCTCCAGAACTAAGGAAATCTATGATGGGGCGATTCCGGCAGGGAATTCGGTGGCGATGCTTAACTTGCTCCGTCTGGCAAGAATCACTGGCGACTCAAAGTTAGAAGAAAAGGCCAGAGAAGTGGCCAAAGCGTCTTCCGAGGCTTATAAAAATCACCCATCCCAATACACTCAATTGATGAACGCCCTGGATTTTGCTGAAGGACCCAGTCATGAGATCGTGATTGTTGGAGATTTAAAGTCAGACGATACAAAAGATATGATTAATGCCCTACGAGACCAATATTTACCCAACAAGGTCTTATTGATTCAATCGGATGACCAGGGTTTATCGGATATATCTCCATTTATAGGGTCTATGAAAACTCTTGACGGGAAGGCAACGGCCTATGTATGCATGAATTACGCCTGTCAGAATCCAACAACAGAGATCCGTACAATGATAGACCTTTTATCCTAGGGTATACTTATGAGTTATGAATATCATTAAAGCTCACAGATTTTCACGGATAAAGATATAATTCTAATAATCATCAGTGTTTATCCGTAAGCAATCATAAGTTATCCAGTGACTCTAATGGGCTATTCTAATATTTTTTCTCTTTAATTAAATCATGCTTTACAAAAGTGTTATTTTTAGGCATATTTTTTATAGATAGATTTAAAGGTCTCACTATTTGTGGAGCCTGAGATCCCTTTATTTCATTAAGGAGAAAACCATGAAAAGCTTATCAAAAGGTCTATTATATCTTAGTTGTTCTCTAATACTCTTTACCACATTGTTTAGCAGTCCTTCTATACCGGGTCAATCACGTATTAGAACGGGGATTAATGCACTTCCCTCATGGTCAGGCAATGTTCTTTATATAAACATCCACAAATTGATGAATGACCCGCTTTTCTCAAAAATGATCTATAAAGATAAGGCCTTCCAGAGGGCTAATAGAGAATTAAAACAAATAGGTGTTGATATTAAAAGGGATATTCGGACTCTTATAGCAGGTTTTTCAGAGATTGATCCCACTAGACAAAAACCTCCGTCTATTGTAGTCATCATGGATGTCAGATACGATCCGGATAAACTGCTCTCATTAATCAAGAAAAAAGCCGCCAAGAAAAGGAATCAAGATATAGGCATTGAGACAATCAATGGATTTACTGTTCTATCCTTTAAAAACGATCCTGAGGACTTCAAAATGGCCCTCCTGAACGGGAAAGCTCTATTGGTCAGTAATGCCTCTAAAATGAAAGAGGCAATCAATTTAGCTTTAGGCAAAGGAAAATCACTTCGTGCCAATCGGAAGGTCTATTCTCTTACTCAGACGGTAAAATCCAATAATTTATTCTGGGGAGTGATCAAATTAAATCAAGCCACTAAAGATTTTGGCAAAGAGGCAAGTAAAGATTCCGCTTTGGCAGGCATATCTCAGCAAATTGATTATGTGGATGCCATTACATTTGCGACTCATAGTTCCCGCAAGCTTGACATGAGTGTTAATACCCATTGTAAGACTAAGGCATCGGCTCAGGAAGTGGCTAAGACCTATCAGGGACTCCTTGCCATGATGCGATTAGCTACGGAGAATGCTCCAGTCCCTGTTAAAGAAATGATAAAGAAAATAGTTGTGAAACAATCAGGGAAATTAGCATCTGTTAAGCTTTCTGTAAAACGAAGTCAATTACAAAAGTTCATTGATTTTATCAATACCCCCCCCCATCGGTGAAGGTCTTAGACCTTTATGGGATTGTCTTCTATTGAGTCCAAGGATAGCCCATAGGATAAACCGCTTTGTGAGTCTAACGGCCTATATTTTAAGTAGTTGCATAGTATGAACAGAGATAGTTCTGCTTAAAACCCTTTTATAAAAAAATCCATTATGGAGAAGACATTCGTGGAAAAAAATGAAACGAAAAAACTGGTGCGTGATATTGGCTACCTCGCCTCCATGTACAATAAAACACTGATTCAGAATATTGTTACCACTCTCCACCCTGCGGATCTGGCTGAAATCCTTCACCAACTATCCGAACAGAATCGTGAGCGTATTTTTCATCTCTTGGAACCAGAAATGGCCTCTGAAGTTTTGCCCGAATTGGATCGTGCGGCTCGGGACCCTATTTTGGAGGACATGAATGCTGAGCAAATCTATGAAGTCACTGAGGAGATGGAGTCTGACGATCTCACCGACATACTTTTGACTTTACCCAAAGAAGTAACCG
>CAJXGR010000201.1 GCA_913053665.1 uncultured Spirochaetia bacterium | reverse complement strand
AGACAGGCTGAGAGTGCTAAAGAGAGAAAAAGTCGCGAAACGGCCAAAAAGTATGGAAAGCCTCAACCATTCTCTGAAGATGATGAAGTGGCCGCTGCCACCAAAGGTTTCAGTGAAGAAGACGAAACGGCCGCCGCTACAAAGGGGTTCAGTGAGGACGATGAAATCACAGCTGGTTCCAAGGGCTTCAGCGAAGAAGATGAGGTGACGGCAGGCTCTAAGGGCTTTAATAAAGACGTTGAAGCAAAGTACAAAAAAACGCATCCAAAATATAAATACCGTCTAGTCAATAAAATCGATAAACGGGACATACCCAATCTCTATGCTGTCTTAAAGCCTTGGTGGAAGAAAGCGAAACTGGCAAAGTACGGCCCGTATAATCCATTAAAGATGAGGAAAAAATAATGAAACAATTAATACATACAAAATATAAAACACTCACTCTTTTCTTGATTATCGGCATGATCATCGCCCTCACCAGTCAATGCGAAAGCCTCATAAAAAGTTTTGTTCCCGGAGGGAAATACATTGTAGGGGGCTACAAAGCCGTTAAAAAGCTCAAAGAGGTCTACAAAGCCTATAATAAAGAGTTCACCCCCAAAGAAGAGTATTACATCGGTCGGACTGTCTCAGCCTCTCTACTCAAGAAGCGAAGGATGTACAGCAGGAGTGGGAGAACTCCGATTGAAAACTACATCGCTAAAATCGGGAATACCCTGGCGATGGCGTCCAACCTCCCTGAGACGTATCAGGGTTATCGGTTTATCGTCCTGAAATCCCGATCTATCAATGCTTTTGCCGTACCCAGCGGATATATATTCATCACCACCAAGCTGATTGAAACGGCCTCTAATGAGGATGAAATCGCTGGTGCCCTAGCCCATGAGGTGAGTCACGTTGTGTTGAAACACCCTACCAAGTCGATCAGTTCGGCTCGAAGGACTGAAATCGTTCTTGACCTTGTAAAATATGGGGCTTCAGAAGCTGCCAGTGCCAGTAAAATTAAAATCCTGAATAACCTTACTAAAGCTTTTGGTGGAGTGATTGACGATATTGGAAAGGGCGTATTAAATGGCTACAACAAGGATCGGGAAAAAGAAGCCGATATTGCCGCTGTTCAGCTCATGATCAATGCTGGGTATAATCCCAAGGGACTCAGTGCCATGCTCCGAAAGCTTAAGGTGGGGGGCGGCGTCCACGGCAATCCTAAAGACAGGGCACGCGATGTGGATAATAAAATCGCTACTTACGGCGGGAAGATCCCCAAAATGCGTAGATGCCGTAAAAATCGCTTTAAACGCTATGTCCGAAAAGGGAAAATAAGAAGAAGAGCCAGATAGTGAGTCTTTTGAGGAATAATTGATTGGCAGGGGACATAAGCCCCTTGCCAGTTGTTTGATGGATAGTGGCAAACGAGTCAAGACGGATTCAAGCCATAAGTCCATTTAAAGCTTTTTACGGTCTCTTGAATGGTACAAGCAATTCTACATTATTTACCCATAAAGCAAAGTAGGGGTTTTTGGCTTTTTTTTGTATGAGTAGAATGAGAAAAGGTTTATTGAATATGAGATTGCGTGGAACATATCCAGCGGACATCATTCTCATTTTACCCCTCGATTTAAGTATAGCCCCCTTTTCGTTGAGACGAAAACGTATTTGCTGTTGGGCTACCACAAAGGGTTTAGGAAGTTCAGAATAGTCTTTTTTAATGTCAAAGTCTAAAACGGGAACTTTTAGGGTATCCTTTCTATGGAGTCTTACCCGATGAGGATGTTTAAGACGGAGTTTTATTAGTCTTACTGTTTCCAGAAGAGTGCTGGATGCCGGTACTTTTGCCAGAATGAGCCTGTCCTTCTCTGACTGGACTTTAAGCTCAAGGATAAAGTTATTGTCATTCCTGTAATCTTGAATGAGAACCTGTCTAGCGGCCTTTATAGTTTGAGGGGAATGATCTTTATATTGATACTGATAGAATCCAAAGGACGCCACTTTCCCTTTCCCAAAGCTCATGGGCGATTTAAACCTTTTAAAGGTCCACTGAAAAGGCAATTGTTTGAATAGATAAGCAAATGCAATCAAGTCATCCCTCGATAAGGACTTCTCTTCTTCTAAAAAGACTTTGGGAGCTTGTTCCTTATACTTCCCCTTTAAGGCCGATCTAATTTGACTTATAATGCCATCTTTCACAAATCCAGCCATTGCTACAAAACTTGACTCGTCCAGATCATCTTTTGAGACAGTATTCCTGTTAAGAATGGATACGATATTCGGTGTATTCTTTAGCTTTATTTGCTTTCCAAGACGATGCTTCAGTTTATTCCAGGCCAGTTGAAACGTATTGCACCATAAAATGTTTTGGCCTCTCAGAATCCTTTGCTCAAGATGGGCTGTAACAATAGTTCTCTTGAGTTTCCTTGCATCAGCAATCAGATAAGCTTTCCTGGACAGGTTTCGGTATGGGATAACAATCTCTCGCCTTCGACGTCGCCTGGTACGCCTTCTTTTATATTGTCTCGCTTTTGCCCTCTGATTATGGGACTTTATAATTGGAGGGTCATTTTCTGGCTTTTGTTCCTGGTTGGAACAGTTATAAGCCATTATTAATAATAAAAGAAAGAGAACATGTAATAGTTTTTTTGTCATAAGTATGTCCAGCTGTTTAGATTCATTTACCAGACCCTTTGGTGATCTGGATAGAAGCCTCTTCCCCATTCAAGTCCCAGGTTTTCCCACTGTCATTAAGGGATGTGGCCATATACTTGATCTCCAAAGCCAGAGTCTCTGTTTTGATATAGTCATTAAGGGTTTCAACGGACTCTTTTACAAGATCAGTAGAATGGTAGGTCACGTGGATCTTGTCCATAACATCTAATCCCTCTTCCTTCCGCATGTTCTGAACTTTATTCACAAACTCTCTGGCAAAACCTTCTTTCCTTAAGTCGTCCGTGATCTCGGAGTTAAGAGCTACCGTAAGGATTTGTGAGACTTCAATAAGAAGGCCTTCTTTTTCCTTACGCTCTATGAGGAGGTCGTCAAGGGCAATGTCAAGACTCCCACCCTCGTATTTAAGGGTTATAGATTGATCGGCTTCTATACTACTGATTTGTTCCTGTGTCAATTGAGTGATCAGAGGGGCTACCTTCTTGAGATCCTTTCCCAATTTAGGCCCCAGCTTCTTAAGGTTAGGTTTCACCGTGAGGGTGACTAAATCCTTCTCATTGTCGGTAAAAGAGATCTCTTTAATGTTCAGTTCTTCCTTAATCAGATCGGCCATATCCCTAACGATCTTCTGATCAGCTTTATCATGGCATATCACGATCATTTCCCTTAAGGGTTGGCGCACTTTGATTTGATGCTTGTTTCTAAGGGAGCGTCCTAAAGAAACCAACTCTCTGATCAGGTTCATTTCATGTTCTACAGTTGGATTTCTATCTTTCTCCTCAGCGGTAGGGTAGTCACAAAGGTGTACGCTCTCAGGGGCCTCCTTATAGATGGTCGTCACAAGGTTTTGATAGATCTCTTCCGTGATAAAGGGTAGAAAAGGAGCCAGGACTTTTAGAAAGTCAAGAAAGATGGTGTATAAGGTGTCGTAAGCTTCTTGCTTGTCCCCATCGTTTTCTGACTTCCAGAATCGCCGTCGGCTTCGACGAATATACCAATTGGACAGCTTATCAATGTATTGACCGATGGTTTGGGCCGCTCCAAAAGGATCATAACGATCCAAAGACTTTGTCACGTCGAGGATTAATGCCTTGGTCTCAGAGTGAATCCATATATCCAGAGGGTTGGTCGGTTGAGGTAACTCGTTATTTTTCTTATAGATATAGCCATCAATTTTAGCATACGTGACAAAGAAGCTGTAGATATTCCAGACGGGTAGGATGATTTGTTTGATAGTATCTTTAATGGCCTCTTCAGAAAAGCGTATAGAGTTCCCAGGATTGGTGTTTATGAACATCCATCGCATGGGATCAGCCCCGTAGCGGTTGAATATATCCATTGGGTCGACCACATTACCCTTGGACTTACTCATCTTGTGTCCTTCCTGATCCAAGACCAACTCTGTGCAAATCACATTCTTATAACTTGATTGACCCGTCAGCAAGGTGGATAAGGCAATGAGAGCGTAGAACCAGCCACGTGTTTGGTCTAAACCTTCACAGATAAAGTCCGCAGGGTATAATGCTTTATACCACTCCTCTGATCCTTTTTGGGCCGGATAACCCACCTGACCCCAAGGCATCACCCCCGAATTGAACCAGCAATCCAGGACTTCCTTCTCTCTTTTCATGTCAGATTCACACTTTGGGCATTTCAATATGATCTCATTGATCTGAGGGATGTGTAGATCAAAGTCATCATGGATGGGCTTTCTTGCATAGGTGTTCAGTTCTTTAATAGACGCCACACAGACTTGATGGTCGCAGGAGGCGTTCTCACATGCCCAGACTGGAAGAGGCGATCCCCAATATCTCTCACGGGAGATGGCCCAATCTACGTTATTTTCCAACCACTTACCGAATCGGCCCTCTTTAATGTGTTCGGGATACCAGTTCACATCCTGATTGGCTTTGATCATAGCCTCTTTGATGGCCGTGGTCTTCAGGAACCAACTGGACTTGGCATAATAGATAAGCCGTGTTCCTGTTCTGTAATTGAATGGATAGCTATGCTTCAGCTTTTCCTTAGCAAAGACCAGGTTTCGGGAGGATAAGTCCTTTAATATTGCAATGTCCATCCCCTCTTCGTCAAAGGAGCGATGGGCATAATCCCCGCATTCCTTTGTGAACAACCCATTTAAATCAACATGCTGGACGAAAGGCAGGCTGTTCTTATGAATAAGGCGATAGTCATCCTCTCCATAGAGGGCTAAATGGACAATCCCGCTACCATTCTCTGTGGTGACGTAGTCATCATTGATTGTATAATGCTGTTTATCTGGAAGGTGGGAAAAGAAGTCCCATAAAGGGATGTATTCGATCCCTTCAAGTTCTCCCCCTTTATAGCTTTGAATGATCTTGTAATCCTTCAGAAACCCTTTCTCTTCCAGAGGTTTCAGCCTCTCCTTCGCTAATATATAGTATTCATCAGCTACCTGGATCTTGACGTAATCAATATCTTTACCCAGAGCCAAAGCCACATTCCCCAAAAGAGTCCAGGCAGTTGTGGTCCAAGCGATAAAGTATGTATTCTTTTCATCTTTTAAAGGGAACTTGGCAAAGATGGTGATATCCACCACATCCCTATATCCTTGAGCCACCTCATGATTCGAGAGGGTTGTACCCAGTCTTGGGCAGTAGGCAATGACTTTATGACCTTTATACAATAGACCCTTGTCCCAAGCTTGCTTTAAGACCCACCAGTCACATTGAATGAAGTCATTGGTGAGTGTGGCATACTCATCCTCAAAGTCTAAAAACCTCCCGACCCGTTGGATGGCGTTTACCCAGTCTTTCTTATAACGGAATACCGTATCTCGACAGTAGTCCATGAACTTCTGGATGCCGTAGCCCTCAATATCTTTTTTAGAGGACAAGTTGAGTTCTTTTTCAGCCGTCAGCTCGATGGGAAGGCCGTGAGTGTCCCATCCGGCTTTTCGGATCACCCGATAGCCTTTCATGGTCTTATATCGCGGCCATAGGTCTTTGAGAGTGCTTTGCAGCATATGACCGATGTGGGGATAGCCATTGGTTCCGGGAGGGCCGTCATAGAATACGTAATCCTCTGCCTGATTCCTTTGTTCAACGGATTTCTTGAAGATGTTTTTCTCTTCCCAAAACTCTAATATCTTTTCTTCCATTTTAGGGAAAGAGACTTTTGAAGGGACGTCACGATACATATAGACCACCTATTGGTATAAAAATCCATGAGACCCCTTTAAAATACTTTGTATGCGTCACAAAGTTCAGGATTGATCCAAAGGATTTCGTCATGGATGAGTGATAAAAATATTGAAATAATACTATTTGTCAAGGTTCTGAAGGATCTCAGCTTGGTAGTGATAAAACATTTAGTGACAAGTTTTATCAATTGCTTGTAGGAACAGGCTTTATAAACCATTGAATTAACCAATCAGGGCCATAAAGTAACAAATTGCTACGGAGTGGCGAACCCACGTATTCGCCTTTCCATCACCGATCCGTACGGGTTCAACATGGAAACTGTTGAATTGAGGGTTTTAGGGTCATAAAATACTAAATTGCTATGTAGGGGTGAACCCACGTGTTCACCCTTCCACAG
>CAJXGR010000200.1 GCA_913053665.1 uncultured Spirochaetia bacterium | reverse complement strand
TTCCAGTCGGCAAATGATCCCCAAGCCCTCCTTGAGAGCATGGAAAAGGCTGTTGGGAAGTCCAGTTCGGATATGAAATTAGAAAAGGATACCCGGAAATTGGAGATAGAGAGGAAGTTAAAAGAGCTAAAAGGTAAGATGAATCAAAAGGATTAGTTTCCTATTGTTATGATTATTCTGTAAGGCTTTCTCAGATAGTATCTATATAATAATTATCTGATAATCCCTATCTTCTACATCTTTCCAGACATTTACCATCCTGGAGATTAAAACTCTCACGTCCTTTTGATCATTGGCTAGGTCAAGGATTAATAGAGATGGGCTGAGTCCCCCTTCAACCAAGCTGAATTGAAGAAGAGTGCCATAGAATGCCAGTGTGAAAAACCATTTCTGCTCATCCGGTAAATTGCTAAATAAAAAATCCCCGTAGTCCTCATAAATAATAGTAGGCACATAGTCCTTATTGATTTGGACTGAATGAACTTTCCAGGAGTTGATGGTATTGAGATTCTCTTTAAGACTTAACAGAAACTGGTTTAGTTTCTCCATATGGATGTCGCGAAATTGTCTTTTTACAAGATCGATACATTGACGAATAATCTCATTTTCTTTCTTTAAATCCCTATCTAATAAGGGTCTCAGCTTTAATGGTTCAAACCCTGCTGTGTTTATATGGCTTATTTCATTGACTAATAGACCAGTCACTTCCTTATCTATTTGGTTTATATCCTCTTGTATCTCCTCGGATCGTTTTTCATCAAGTGCTTTATTCTTATTGAAGGCTCTTTCTTCTTCTGAGACAAGATCCTCAAGGTCGGATTGGAGGACTTCGATTTGTGAGAGGTTTAAGTAGTAATCTCCAATAAGCTCATCTATCTCCATTTTGTGATCTATACTTTGATTTTGTTTAGGTTTAAACAGTGGAAACTGTTGTTTATTTGCTTTCAGATGCCTCTTGTGGCGTTTATGAGGTTGGAAATCGCCACCTAAATGCTGTATTTCCTGGAGGATAAGTGCCTCTTTGGTAAGATGGTGCTGTAATCTGGATTGAACTTTTTCAATGTCCTGATCGATCTTTAGCTTGATGTCTAGATGAAATTGCTCATCATAAGACTTGCTGAAGGTTTGTTTCAAGTCCATTAGTTTTTCTTTTCTATTGCTAAGCAGAAAGACTCGCTGTTTCCAAACAGATAATTCTTCATATTTAGATTGACTAAGCCTTGAAAGGAATTCATCCCTCCATTGGGACACTTGAGGCTCAAGGGATAAGTTTTCACTGTGGACTGTCTGGAAATATGAAAGGAAAGGAATGCCCTGAAGTCCGAGTAGGACTTGTATAACCCGTTTTCTCCAAAATCTGCTTTGGGGCTCGCTAAAAACTTTAAAAGGACGCTTTGAGTCAAGGGAAAACAAAGTAAAATAGGTTGCAAAGGTGATAGAATGAGCCGATAGCCTGCCATCCTGGTATTTGATATTCTTGAGATAAGGTAGATAGAGCTTTTGGCTGAAAAAGGATTTAAACTCTTCCTGCAACTCTTTGTGGGTCTTGCAATCAACAATAATATGATGTTCTATCGGCTTATGAGAGAGTGCTTCATCCATATCACAGGAATAGATCGTCCCACGTATTTTCCCTTCCAGTCTAATTTGAGATGTATAGATGTGCTGATCAAGATTGAATTGGAGATAAACCTTTTCAATTTTATCTTTCAAATCATGGGATAGGTTGTTCTTTCCTGTTAAGCAGAGCTTTATCAGATAGTATAATTCATAATTAGGCGTATCCCTCGACTCCATCCAATTCAGGCCATTCGTAAAGGTCTTGTCCCAGCTTATCTGGCCTTCTATATAGACTCTCTCAATACAAAGCTGATGGGTGTGTCGATACTGATCTTTCAGGTCTTCAAGAGATCCTAAGAAGTCATTCCACTCAGAACAAAGAGCAGTGTGAGGCTTCATAAGACTATTCAGTTCAGAAATCCACCTGTCATCCATCATAAAACGACTCTCAGGTCAGGTATATATTCTAACACTATTCATCGGGAAAAATTGCAATTTATAGTAGTATAATATATTAGCATTTATTCAAAAATAATCAAGAGTGGAAGTGATGGATGAAGTAATCTTAGCAAAGTCTTCCTAGGCTTTCAATCGGCCTACTCTAAGATGAAGAGGCCAATGGACAGCCTTTTTTTCATCAGGACGTCCCCAGGCCTTTTTGAGATCCTCTATAATCTGATCAAGAGGGTGATCACCATGGGCATCAATAAAGCGTTGTGTGGCTGACCAAGTATTCAAATATCCCAGGAGTTCCTTTAGGGTCCACTCAATGGTCATATTCATTTCTGGAGGCTCCATTTCATCCCATGGGAAGGGGATTTTTTCATATTGTTCTTCGACCCAATGTCTTTCGGCAGGCCAAAATGGGCCGACAATAGATGCATAATAATGCTTCACAAGGGAATTGAGTGTTGGGTTGATCTGAATCAAGCTGTAACACCACACAGCCAACACCCCTTTAGGCTTAAGAACTTCTTTGACCCGGGAATAAAACTTATTGAAGTCAAACCAATGAAGAGCCTGACCAACAGTGACTAAATCTATGGAATGGCTGTCTAATTCAACGTCTTCGGCGGCTACCTTATAAGTGATTTTACTATCCCGTATCGCTTCGTCGATTTGCTTTTGACTTGGATCGGTGGCAATCACCTCATCAAAGTAGGGAGAGAGGCCAACAGCCACCTGTCCGCTCCCCGTACCGCAGTCCCAAGCCCTATTATGCTCATTGACAATGGAGTTTAGATAGTCAAATAAAGCTTTTGGATAGTGAGGCCGATACAAAGCGTAGGCTGTTGCTTGTTTTGAGAAATAGTCTTTAAAGTTCATGGCTTATCCATTGTTTTGCGGAACTTATATTGTTATCCACCAGACAATACGGTTTTTTAATGCTTCATGGAATCCTGTATTTTCCCTACTATAGTGGGATCCTCTAATGTAGAGATATCCTGTGTGATCGTCTCACCCTTGGCTACCGAGCGAAGTAATCTCCTCATGATCTTACCACTCCGTGTTTTAGGAAGTCCCGGTACGTAGGTAATGTTTTCAGGCCTCGCCATGGGACCTATCTCCTTTGTGACCACCTCTTTGATCCCAGCTGTCAGGGTCTCTTTAGGGTGATCCGTTTTTAGGACAACATAAGCGAAAATACTTTCCCCCTTTATGGCATCCGGTTTGCCTACAACAGCCACTTCAGCCACATCGGGATGGTGGCCAATGGCTGATTCAATCTCTGCTGTACCGATCCTATGACCGCTTACGTTAAGAACATCGTCCACCCGCCCTGTGATCCATATGTAACCATCCTCATCATAGATAGATCCATCTCCAGTAAAGTAAACAGGCTTGCCGTTCTTTTTAGCCCTTGAAAAGTAATTGCTCACATAACGATCCGGGTCACCCCAAATGGTACGAAGCATACTAGGCCAAGGCTTCACTATGCATAATAAGCCCTTTTCATTGGCAGACACTTTATTCCCGTTTTCATCCATGATCTCAGGAAATATACCTGGGAGTGGGAAGGTGGCTGAACCAGGCTTTGTAGGAGTTGCACCCGGTAAGGGGCTGAGCATGTGTCCCCCCGTTTCCGTCTGCCACCAAGTGTCCACTATCGGGCACTTTTTGTTACCCACATTCTCATGGTACCAAATCCATGCATCGGGATTGATCGGCTCTCCAACAGTCCCCAGTATTTTAAGAGAACTTAGATCGTATTTCCCAGGCTCATCAGGCCCCACTTTATGCAGCAATCGGATGGCCGTTGGCGCCGTGTAAAACTGATTGACCTTATAGTCCTCAATCATCTTCCACCATCTGCCCGGATCAGGGTGGACGGGAACTCCCTCATACATGACAGTGGTAGTACCCACTGCTAAAGGCCCATAGAGAATATAGGTATGTCCTGTGACCCATCCAATATCGGCTGAACACCAGTAGATGTCGTCTTCTTGAATGTCAAAGACCCACTCCATTGTGAGTTGAGCCCACAATATGTATCCAGCCTGACTGTGTTGAATACCCTTCGGCTTGCCCGTGCTTCCAGAGGTGTACAATAAGTAAAGAGGATCCTCACTGTCCATCACCTCCGGCTCACAGACATTAGACTCATCGTTTATCAGCTCATGATACCAATGATCCCTACCATCCACCCAATTAACCTTTTCTTTATTTCGCTTAACGATCAAGACGTTTTCTATACTCTCACAACTATCTTTTAGGGCTTCATCCACAACAGGCTTCAGCATATTGGGTTGACCCCTTCGGTGTCCCCCATCAGCCGTGATGACAAGCTTAGCTGTTGCGTCAATGATACGGTCTCTCAAAGAGTCAGCGGAAAAACCACCAAACACCACTGAGTGAATGGCCCCTATACGGGCGCAAGCCAACATGGCAACGGGTAGTTCAGGGATCATGGGCATGTAGATAACAACTCGATCCCCCTTCTTGATATTGAACTGGTTTTTCAAGAGATTGGCGGCTTTATTCACCTCGTTAGACAGCTCCCTGTAGGTGATGGCTCTTTTATCCCCCGGTTCACCCTCGAAAAGGATGGCCGTTTTATCCCCTCGTTTATCTAAATGGCGATCCAGACACTGGGTCGATACATTGAGCTTCCCCCCCACAAACCACTTATAAAAGGGGGCTGAAGTCTCGTCCAATACCTTATGATAGGGTTTGATCCAGTCAATTTTGTCTTTGGCAAGTCGATCCCAGAATCCTTCAAAATCGTCTTCGGCTTCTTTATATAATTTATGATATTCATCCATACTCTTTATGAGAGCTCTTTTCACTATCTCCTTACTGGGATTATAAACCTTTTCAGATGGACTCATTTTGCTCTCCTTTTTTGCTTTAAATAGTAAAACATTTTTCCAAGGGTATCAAAATAAATATGAGCTAAAACTTCTTGTAAATCAACATATTTTTGAAGAAATATAGAAAAATGTAATGAATCTGGCAGATAGATAGAGTTTAGTGTTATTAAGTTCTAATGATTTAGAAGGTTATCATATTAACAAATGGGGTAGAACATTGTCTCAAACGATCTATCAAGTGGATGCTTTTACGGATAAGCCCTATAGGGGTAACCCAGCCGCTGTGTGTATTCTTGAAAAACCACGTGACGAAAAGTGGATGCAGAATGTGGCCCTTGAAATGAATCTATCCGAAACAGCCTTTCTCTATAAGGAGGGAGAGGGTTATCGTCTTCGTTGGTTTACTCCTGAACAGGAAGTGAACCTTTGCGGACATGCAACATTGGCATCCGCCCATATTTTGTGGGAAGAAAAACACTTAAACCTGGATCAGAAAGCAGTCTTTCACACATTAAGCGGCGTGCTGACTGCCCAGAGTGAGGGTGAATGGATTGAGATGAACTTCCCTTCTGTAGTAGAACATGAGGTTTCACCACCCGTCGGTCTGGGTGAAGCTCTTGGAGTGCCACTCAAGTATGTGGGCAAGAATGAACATGACTATCTGGTGGAGGTGGCCTCTGAGAAAACGGTTCGTGACCTTAAACCCAATCTCAACCTGTTGCAGACTATCCCCACAAGAGGTATTATGGTTACAAGCCTTAGTGACTCAGATGAGTATGACTTTATATCCCGTTTCTTTGCTCCCAGAGCAGGCGTGAACGAAGATCCCGTGACAGGGTCGGCTCACTGCTGTCTTGGCCCATTTTGGGGAGAACGGCTTAAGAAAGATACTCTAAAAGCCTATCAAGCCTCATCAAGGGGGGGAACGATCCACATACACCTCGATGGAGAACGGGTTTACTTAAAAGGCCAAGCTATCACCATGATGAGAGGGGAGCTTATGGAGTGACCCTAAGAGGATAGACAGATGGGACCACCCCTACATTGATTTAAGATAGTTATTTATTTGGCTGACTTAGTCGGAGGCACCTCCTTCTCTTTTGAATCCTCCTGATCCAAGAGTTCATCTGGTATGGCTTCGTTTAGATTTTTTGTAAGATCCAGAAACTTACCCCGAATATTGTTAGCCTGTGTGGAGACTTTCAGGATATCATCGTCTGTTATTGGGATGCCTGGATCCGTGAGAGCGGCTATCTTGTCCAAGAGGGACAGGATGATTTGATTGACTGGATAGGATTGATCATGAGATTTATCCAAATGCTTCCCCATATTGTTGAGATCAGCTATAGATAAAGGATAGAGACGATAACCTTCATGGGGATTCTCATAA
>CAJXGR010000199.1 GCA_913053665.1 uncultured Spirochaetia bacterium | reverse complement strand
AACAGCATAAATAGATGTAGTGGATAAACACGGCCAAAACGTAAAATAATAAATTTTTTAAAATATCTTTCTTTTTACTGATTGAGACTTTAATCTCCCCATCTGCTGTCTGAATAAAGTCATCACGATTTTTACTTTTGGGTTTTGAGATCTGATCAAGATTCTCACGATACCATTTTTCATGATATGAAATCAGCTTATTAAACGCACCAATAAGAAAACTCCCTGATCCACAGGCTGGATCAAGAATCTTGATTTCCTTAATCTGTCCTGGTGTCTTACCCTCAATAAGCTTTCCAACCGTGTTCTCAACAATATAATCCACAATATATTGAGGGGTATAATAGACCCCCCCAGCATGACGAACTTCAGGTTTTTCCTCCACCTTACACCGTGTTTCACTGGCAGTGATACGAATCTTACTCCCTAAAAACTTCTCATAAATCCGTCCTAAAAGTTCTATTTCCATCACATCAAATCGATAAGGGGACTTGGGATAATAAAGTTTATCCACAACTTCCTTTACAGACTTATTATCCAGCTTTAATGACTCTGAAAAGTGAGGCTTAAACAACAAACCGTTATAGGAGTCGTTCAATCGCTGAAATGTGGAAGCCATCGACTCGTATATATTTTCCTTATTGAGTAATGGTTTAAGAATAGCTTCACCTTCAACCTCACGATCTTCCATCATACGAATAAAAATAAAACGATCTAATATACGTTGAACCGCCTCATTGAGTTCCCACTCCTTTAAGCCGGGATTTTGTCCAATAAGCTTTTTCGCTAAAAGTTCTCGCCATTCCACGAGGTCAGAAAGGAATTGTCGGTCTAGAGTCTTAAGATTCCTTGTGTCTCTCGCTAAAAATTGATCCAGACTCCCGTTTGTAACGGCTTCAAAACTAAATACCTCCCAGAGCCGATCAAAATAGTCGGGATATTGATTATAAGTTAAGTCAAATTCCTTTATAAGCCCTTCAGAAGGATGGTCATAATTTGGAACGGTTTGAGCCTTAAAAAAACGAAACTCCTCAAAATCACTTAATACAACAAAAGGCGCTTTATTCCCTCCTCTGGAGTAGGAAAAGGCATATCGTTTCGCTTGATATATATGGTCTTTATTATTTAGTAAATCTTCAGCAGGCTTTTTCGCTTCACAAAAGAACTTGATTTTGCCCCCTGGCTGAAACTGGTAATCAGGATGCTTCCCTCTGATAGTTGTTTCAATACGAACATCACGAAGTCCCATTGGAATATCAGTCTGTTCTCCAACTTTCCAGCCGAGATAACGCCAAAAATGATCAAGAAAGTCTTGCCTGAGTGTGGATTCATTATATTTAGGTGATTTATAATGGGATTCATTGTTTTGAAAATCAATAACTTTTTGATAGAGTTTATCCTTAGCGTTATTTTTAATTTTAAGCATATGTACCCTTTAGCTTTCATGAAACATATATAAATCTAATTTCTTGAGTGTAATGAATAAATGATCCCTTGTCAAGGTATATCAATAAATATTACAGCTTCTTTTTAATTATTATTCGTTTTCCAAATAAGAATACATCAAATCTCCCTATTTTTCTTCACATTTTTTTCAAAACCCTGTCATCATTTCACCTATCGCCACACGATAAGCCCTTCATCATAGTTCATGAATTTACTTTTGCTAATTGTAGACACGACTTGGCAAAATATTTTATAACGACATGGTAATTACGAAAATGTATTTTTATCCTGAAAACATTAACTTTCTAGTGTTTAATAAATTAACAAAAAAGCTTGCCAAGTCGTATATAAAATATCCCCTGAGCCTTCGGCGTGACCTCAGTCAAACGCTTCTCGAAGGGTACCATAATAATTCATAACCAGTTCAGTAGATATATTCTTACAGAGCTGATTCAATAAGCATTACATCTGAAAATGATTTCTTAGGGGGCGTTAAAAATCAAGTTCCCGATAGCATGAAACTTTGGCTCTTTATGTTTTTCAGGTTAATGAAGGGGTAGAACAGACATTCCTGTCTGTTCGGAAACAAATAGAAGGTCACCAACTTGGAATCCATACTGAGCCTTTTCTTTTTTGACAGGATCTGCAAGATTCAGTGAAATGAGAAGTGGATTATCCTGTCAATTATATCCTGGGGATCTCAAAAACGGGAATCTATTTTTTAACGCTTCCTTAATAGAGGGAGGTGTAAAGCTTTTGGTCCATATCACTAATTTCTTTAGGCAATTCATTTTGATACAAAATATATAATTGTTTAATCGCCCTTGTCATGGCAACATAGGCTTGCTTTTTTGATTTTATTTGAGTTAAATAATAATCGAGTCCTAAAAGAAAAACATAATCAAACTCCAATCCCTTGACTTGATAATAATTAGATATATTCACCATTGAATCAAACTTCCAACTGTCCCGTTTAGCAATACGACATTCAATCCCACGATTCATCAAAAAATCATAGGTATCCTCACACATTTTATTCGTATACTGGAGAACAACGATGGAGGCATCAGGATCATCTCTCTTGATTTCATTTAATTGTTGAGCAAGATAATTCAGTTGATGATCTGGTGATTGATTTTTCTTGAGGACGGGTAAAGGTCCTTTTTTATAACTTTCTTTAGGAGGGGATATTTTCATAAAAGAATTGGCAAAACAGGCGGTCTCATAGGTCATGCGGTGATTGAACATTAGAAGTGCATTTCTTGTATTTTCCTTATCAAAAATATCCCTCCAGGAATCAAAGGTCTGTTCCGGATACAGCTGTTGATTGAGATCGCCGGCAATGGTCATTGATTTTCTTTGGTCTAGCAAGCGATAGAGAAGTTGAAGTTGAACGGCACTCATATCCTGGGCTTCATCCACAAAGATATGAGAGAAATTGGGTAATCCATCAGGATTTATCAGATACTTCATACACAATAGTAGCATGACATCTTTAAATGTATAAAAATGGTCTTGATAGTTTTGATTTTGAGCTTTGATAAAGTCTTTAATGTCAAAGGAATAAGCAGATGAAGTGGAATAGATATATTCTGTTAAATCGTGTTCAAAAAGATCTGAATTGTAGTAATCATTGAGAAGCTCAAGATAATGGGTATTTTTATGAGAGTTCTTCAAAAATCTTTGAATGGATGAAAGCAGGAAGGGTCTTGTTTTAATCCATCGATAGACAGATTCTCCCCGACCTGTACTGGAAAAACCTCTGATTTCCTCACTCAGAAGGCGAAAGGCCCAACTATCAATGTTTACAATATTTAAATTGTCAATCCCCAGATCATGGAACACATTCTTTAAGTAGTTTTTCAAAGAGACATTAAAAACAAAGACCCCTGTGTTTTGTGGTTTAAAATCGTCAGAATATTCATTCAGTAAATAGACAATGCGATGGGCACCGATAACTGTTTTACCAGAGCCTGGCGAACCCATTAATATTAAAGGATTTTCAATCTCCGAACGGATAATATTATCCTGTTCAAGTTTTAGGGTTGGAACAATACTTCCAAGAGTATAGGTTTTTTTCTTATCGGCAATGGAAACCTTTTCTTCTTGAATGGTAAATTCCCTTTGAGCGTCCACGTGTTTTAGAGAAAATAACCTGGATTGATCAATTTCCAAATCATCTTTAGAAAGGAGGGTATGCTTTATTTTTTCATCAAACCGTAAGATGAGTTCAAAAGAATCACCAATACCATGATTTTTCAATGCACCGACAGGAGAGGTCCAGGGAATGATATTCAATTCCATCAAGCTGTCGTTCTTGTAATTGGATAAATATATTTCCCGATATTCTTTTTGATCACCGTGATCGGATACTTTGTGATAGGATACTTTTAGAAAATAAGGTTGAGCAAATAATCTTGGATATTGGAGACCTGCTTGTCTAATCTTCTCGATATTGTTGGCTAAAGTGTTTTGCTCGTGTTTAAAATATTCCTTCTCATCCATAGACAGTTCCTTTTGAGAGATCCATTTAGAAAGTTAGTTTTCATATAAATAACGTGAGTTCGGGATAAGTTAAAATGGCTAACTCTCTGTCGGACTAGGAAGTCCAACCTACAGGCTTTTTTGGAGAGAGCCCATTGATCTGTAGGTCGAGCTTCCTAACTCGACAGATCCCATTTTCTTAGGCTAAACTTTTGTCAGATAGATTCTTATATCTCGAACTCACGTTAAATAGAACAACGAAAAAGTGTAAAACCTTAGATAAGTGAATAAAATTAATCATTTTTTACTCCTCAAACTCACTGTCACAAGTTTTTAAATCAACAAAGACACGTATAGATCATCTTTTTCATCATATCAATCCTTAACTGATCCACCATCCACTTTTGCAGAGGCAATAACCCCATGAATCATATCAAGCTTCTCCTTAATTTCTTGATCAACGTCTTCAACGTCAAGAAATCGTATTAGTTCATAATATTTACCTTTATACATCAAGTTCTTGGGTGAGCCTATTTCTTTATAATAATTCTCAAATAAAGGGCTTAAAAAATCATCAGACATTTTGTGATCATTCCACCAGGCATTTTTACGATCTTTTAAAGCAATGGGTGGAATAAGTTCTTCTATGCAAGATTTCATTTTCTCAACGTGCTGGGACTGAAATAATGGGGTGTCAGTATCTATTTCCTCTGAGAATCGCTCTAATACCTGAGGAAAGGCAAAATAATTCTCTAATTCTCTTTTTTTCCAGCATTCAATCGTTAAATCTTGATGCGATTTGATTTCTTTGTCCAGGCGATCAAAAATAGCAATACCCTTCAATGTAGCCACAACATTCTGTAATCCGTAATAATGATTTTCTGCGTCATTGGGTAGGTTGCTAGATAAATAATGTACGTTTACTTGGTTTAACTCTCCTAATACTTCATGCTTAAGTAACTTGGCAAACTCAACAAGCATCTTTAAGTCTGTTGAGCCTTCTAGATATAATATATATCCTTTTTGTAAGGCATTATGATATTTATCCCAGCCGATCTGTGTTAATGATTTTCTGAACTGAGATAAATCTTGTTTATTCGTGATTATGCTACTACAAAATCCCGATCCCCCGCCTCATTAAGGATAATTTCAGAATGACTGGCCAGGATCACCTGGCAATCAAGATCTCTGGCTACTTCAGAAAGGGTTGAGTAAACTTCTCTTTGTCGAATGACTTCCAGGTGAGCGTCAGGCTCATCCAATAGCAAAACACATTTTGGATTTGAGTACAAGTAAGCTAAAAGCAGAAAAACTTGTAAGAACCCTGTTCCACTTGAGGATAAATCAAAGGTAATACCATTTTCCACATAGTCCATTTCAATTTCCCCGCGCTCAGCAATAAAACGAGGTTTATTTAATGTAATCCCAAACATTCGTTTTATATGACCTAGCAGGGCATCCCAATTCTTCTGAATTATTTTATCATTTAAAGATAGGCCTAAAGATCTTTCTGGATTAAGAAGCTGGTAGCATATATTTCTTAAAACGTCTGCTGTTTTACCTTCCCCAATTTTAACATCAATACTTCCCGGAGTATATTTATCTTCACGACTGGCTAATCCAGACATAGGCTGAAGATAGGCTATTTTTACCTTATAGGCTTCTTCTGAATAGAATCCCACTTTTTGGCATCTTTTTTTATCCCAAGAGGACGGCAATAAATAGCTTCAGAACTGTTGTAATCAAACTCCAGAGCACATTTCCATGTTTTATTATTCGATAGACCTTCTACAATAATTTCAATCATAATATTGTTGGTTTTCTTTTGTCCGTTTTTCAACTGCTGCTTTCTAACTTTTAAGTTTTTCCAGAGTAAATTGGCCGCAGGAACAGGTAGATTGATAAGGTCTTTTCGATTGATGGAAGCCCCTGTCCGTCTGGTTGACTTGATAGAGGATTTACTACTTTTCTCCTTCCATTTTCTTAAGCCAAGCTCCCATAAGCTGAGGGCCTGAAGAGCTGTTGTTTTACCGGAATTATTAGGTCCAATAAGTAAAACAGGGCTATGAATGTCAAAACTAATGTGATCAAACCTTTTAAATCGTTTTATGGTTATTTTAGTGATCATAAATTATATCTATCCTTTTAGTTTAAAACGATTTACCTTACCAACAAGCCCAATCTCCTCATCATCAAGTTAAAGTAATATTTGCTATTACAATTTTTGTCTTGTAGGTGCTTTATCTAAATCACTCTGTGGTTGATAAAACCAAAAATTAATTGGTTTTTTGGGATCATAAGTTTTTAAACCTTTTGAACTTTTAAAACTAACACCTAATTTTCTTTTTGAACATTCATTTATAAACTTGTTAATAAT
>CAJXGR010000198.1 GCA_913053665.1 uncultured Spirochaetia bacterium | reverse complement strand
CCATATCCCTCATCTGATCAGAGGTATGGGCGATTATAAAGGGTGTTAATATAAGAAGAATAATAGGTATCAGACATTTATCTCTTTATTTTATTGGTGTAAATCAAGTTAGAGCGGCCTCTTTTATAGGCGTAGCCATAACTAAAGGGTAGCAGACCTTTTGAATGTTTTGCCATATTCAGTCTTAAAACCCCTTGGTAACGGCCTGCAAAAAATGGAATGGGTCGGATGTAACGACCAAAGTAAGTCAAATCCCATTTTGAGGCTGTGAAGTAGCCCATGGGTACGCCCGAATCGTCCTGGAGGATTGAGTCACTCTTATTAAGAATCAGGTTACGAATCCTGGAATACCTGCTATTATAGTGCAGGAGATAGGAGGCAGACTTGATCATTGTTGTAAAAGACTTTTGGCGATTCAAAAAGTGGGTGAAGTTCTTATGAACCTGAAGCATCGGGTTTTTTACATTTACGGAAAAGTAGCGAATCCGTTGAATCGGAGCGTTCTTTGACTTCTGAAAGCTCATCTCAACACCCGGTATCCAATCCGTCCTCTTCCTCTTGTCCGTTGATAAAACAATCTGTCCTTTTGAATCAATCCATATTTTGCGTGCGTCTATCACCTCATATTCAAGCTTGGCGAGGAAAAACATCATGATCCCCGTGATTCCGCTAAATGTTGAACTCCCCAAGTTTCTGGCCATCTTCTTGGTCTTAAAGAAATTAACATGGAGAATACTGTGCATAGCCTGATGGAGCCTCCACAACTCTGAAAGGGCTTTCCAGTAGGGTAGTTTATCAGGTTTTGGGATCACACCGGGTTTTTCCAGACCAAACATAATATAATCCTGGGCGTTTGGGAAAAAGGCCATCATATTAATGACATCTGGACCGCTAAAAGGGTAGAAAACACTAGTATTATGGCTTTTAGGGAGATTAACTTTTCGCCAACGTTTTATTTTCCTGATATTGGACGCTTGAAAGAGTCTCCAGAGATCATGACTATACTTTTTATATCGACCGTAAGTCCTTTTGACAGACCATTTATAGAACCGGGACTTTTTAGGTAGCTTCAGACCAGCTAAGAGGCGAGAGGTTTCTCCATACAATCGCCTGGTTTTGGGATTGATACTGGCTTTTTGTATTTTATAGGATATGGGTTGGAGGGGTAAATCCTTTTTCTTTTGAGTCTTAGGAGGAGGAGTGGCTTTTTTTTGACTGAGTTTTTGACTAGAAGGCTTTTCTTTTTGGACTACTGAGAGTGGGGTATAAGCTTTTTTCCCATTATTTGATTTGCAGCATGAATGAAGTGTAAAAGTAGATATGAGTAATATCACAAATATTGAGGCTCTAACACGTATCCTGGCGTTAATAATCTCTAATCGATTGTAATTTAATGATTTCAGACGAATCAAAGGAGCCACCTCTTATTTTATAAAGATATTTTACTTTCATATATCGGAAATTGAGAGTGAAACTAAAAATTACTACGATTAAAATATAGAGAAACGAGTTTTTAGAGATCCTATTCAACTCTTTATAAAGCATAATATATCCGCTAAATGGAGTTCTATGTAAAAAAATGATATTGATGTCCCTCTGAATAAGTGTTCCTAATATAGAGTGATAAGATTGTGGTTTATAAGGGTAGATTGACTGGTTAATATGTCTTGAAACCTGAAATAAAAAAACTGTTCGACAACCATCTAATTTTAACACGAGAGGAGCTTTCAAGGATACGTTAATCAGTCTGATGAAATGGATCATCACCCATTTGCCCGGATAAGTCATGGTTTTCAATAATAGGAGGCTATATGTCTGTAGTGGCAACATTTGAAATCGGTTACCTGCGTATTCTTGATGAGGAGGGCCATCTCCTGGAAACTATCCCGGATTTCGCCCGTGATCCTAAAACTCTCCTGACCCTGTATCGTTATATGATCCTAACTCGACGTTTTGACGCAAAAGCCGTGGCTCTCCAACGAACCGGTCAGATGGGTACTTTCCCATCATCCTTAGGCCAAGAGGCCTTTTCAGTGGGCATAGGTCATGCGATCCATAAAGAAGATGTGTTCTGCCCTTATTATCGAGATCATGGAGCCATGTTTCTCCGTGGAGTAAAGCTTTCTGAAGTCCTTGCCTTTTGGGGAGGCGACGAAAGGGGCAGTCACTACACCCGCGACAAAGAAGATTTCCCCATTTCTATTCCCATTGCCACTCAGATGCTCCATGCCGCTGGTGTCGCTTATGCCATCAAACTTCGTAAACAAAAGAGAGCTGTGTTAACAGCCTGTGGCGACGGAGCCACCTCCAAAAGTGACTTCTCTCAAGCCATCAATGCCGCTGGGACTTGGCATTTACCCCTTGTACTTGTCGTAAATAACAATCAGTGGGCCATTTCGCTGCCACGGGATAAGCAATCTGCCGCTAAAACCCTTGCCCAGAAAGCCATCGCGGGAGGGTTCAGGGGACTTCAGGTGGATGGAAACGATGTAATTGCTGTCCGTCATGCTGTGGCCGAAGCCCTTGATAGAGCCAGAGATGGAGAGGGCCCAAGCCTGATAGAAGCTATTTCATACAGACTTTGTGACCACACAACTGCTGATGATGCCAGTCGATACGTGAATAAAGAAGATCTTAAGGAAGCGTGGAGACATGAACCTATTATCCGATTACGTAATTATCTTATACACCAGGATTTTATCACGGAACAATATGACGAGGAAATCCAACAGGCATGTGATCACGAAGTGGAAGAGGCTGTGGAAGAGTATTTAAACACAGAGCCTCAGAAACCGGAAAGTATGTTTGACTATTTGTATGCCAAACTACCTAAAACGCTAACTGAACAGCGAAACGAAGTGATGGGGGTATGAAATGTCTGAGATAACAATTGCTGAGGCCCTGAATCAAGCATTGAATCACGAGATGGCGATTGATGAGAATGTTGTTGTGATGGGAGAAGACGTTGGGGTCAATGGAGGTGTATTCCGCATCACAAAGGGACTTCAAGAACGATATGGGGCTGAACGGGTGATGGACACACCCTTATCCGAAACCATGATTAGTGGTATGTCCATTGGGATGGCGGCTCAGGGGTTAAAACCTGTCGCAGAGTTCCAGTTCATGGGCTTTATCTACCCCGGTTTCGACCAGATCATCAGTCATGCCTCTCGATTGAGAAACCGTACCAGAGGGCGTCTCACCTGTCCTGTGGTTTATCGCGCCCCCTATGGCAGTGGTATCCACGCGCCAGAGCATCACTCAGAGAGTACAGAAGCTTTATTTGCTCATATACCGGGACTTCGAGTGGTGATCCCCTCATCACCTGCACGGGCCTATGGACTATTACTCGCTTCCATTCGTGATCCTGATCCAGTTGTCTTTTTAGAACCCAAGCGCCTCTATCGTATGATGAAACAGGATGTCCCGGATAATGGGGAGGCTCTCCCGCTGGATCAATGCTTTGTGCTGCGTGAGGGAAAAGATGTAACCCTTGTGACTTGGGGAGCCATGATCCATGAGACCCGGCAGGCCGCTGAAACCCTTGAGGCAGAAGGGATTGAGGCCGAAGTGATTGATGTGGCTACCATCAAGCCTTTAGACATTGAAACCATCTTGAAGTCCGTCCAGAAGACCGGTCGTTGTGTTGTCATTCATGAGGCGGCCAGGACTTGCGGTGTGGGGGCTGAAATTGTTGCACAGATCTCTGAGAAAGGATTAATGGACTTGTTGGCCCCAATGCAACGGGTCACAGGCTATGACACTATTATGCCCTATAATAAACTTGAGAAACACTATATGCCAAGTGTTGGACGAATCTTATTGGCCGTCAAAACGGTTATGGAGTACGTATGAAGATATTCAAACTCCCTGATTTGGGGGAGGGACTACAAGACGCCGATGTCTGTGAATGGCATGTATCTGTAGGAGATGAAGTCACCGTTGATCAGGTTTTAGTCACTGTTGAGACCGCAAAGGCCACTGTGGAGATACCCAGCCCCTATAATGGAAAGGTAACCAAGCTTTATGGTGATGTCCATGATACGATCCAGACGGGTGAGCCTCTGATCGCCTTTGATGGAGAGAATGACTCATCCGAGGAATCTACTACCGTAGTGGGTGAAATTGTTACGGGTGAGCAAGTCCTTGAGGAATCACCTGCCGGTGTATCTATGAATAGAGTGGAATCAACAGGTGTCAAGGCGACTCCTGCTGTTAGGGCATTGGCTAAGAAGCTGGGTGTGAGCCTTAATTTTCTTAGCCCTACAGGACCTAACGGATCAGCCACAGCGGATGATGTGCGTAAAGCGGCGAATCAGGAGAATGCATCCTTCAAGGTATTGCGGGGAGTCCGTAAGGCTATGGCGATTAATATGACTAAAGCCCACTCCCAGGTGGTTCCCACAACATTATTTGATGATGCCGATATAAATCATTGGTCTGAAGGAGAAGACAAAACCCTTCGGATGATAGCAGCAGTTGTATCAGCCTGTGAAAAAGAACCTGGCCTGAATGCCCACTATGATCATGAAACGTTGACCTGCCGATTGTTTAAGGATATAAATATAGGAATTGCTGTTGATACTGTAGAAGGCTTATATGTACCGGTTTTAAAGGATTCCGGCAAGCGTGACCCAAAGGATTTGAGAAGAGAGATAGATGATTTCAAGGCTAAAGCAAAGAAACAGGCTTTTACCCAGGATGATTTAAAGGGAGCCACTCTCCATTTGTCCAATTATGGGGTATTAGCTGGACGCTATTCTACCCCTGTTGTTATACCCCCTATCGTTGCTATTATTGGGATAGGAAAGGCTCGTAAGGATGTGGTAGCGGTGGAAAATCGTGCTGAAGTCCATCTAATATTACCCATATCCATAACCTTTGATCATCGGGCCGTGACGGGGGGGGAAACGGCACGTTTTTTAGCGGCCCTGATGAGCCATCTGGAAGGATGAAATGATTTAGTGAAATACTGCAACAGACTATAGAAGGACATATAAGGAGTTGCCAACATGGAAAACCCTTTCCAATACGCTGATGACTTTGGCCCTGAGAAAATCATACATGTTTATGAGCCCAAAATAGGTTTAAAGGGAATCCTTGTGGTGGATAACGTATCCGCTGGCCCATCTATTGGTGGAACCCGCATGGTGCCGGATATTAGCGTCAAGGAATGCTTCCGATTGGCCCGTGCCATGACCTTTAAGAATGCGATGGCTGGTCTAAGCCATGGTGGAGGGAAGTCTATGATCATGGGTGATCCTGAAATGCCTGTGAAAGAAAAGGAGAGATTGATCCGTGCCTTTGCTCAGACTATCAGAGATGTAAAAGACTATGTCCCAGGGCCAGACATGGGTACCAATGAGGCTTGTATGGCCTGGGTTTATGACGAGACAGGCCGAGTCATTGGTCTACCAAAAGAGTTAGGAGGTATCCCATTAGATGAATTGGGTGTAACAGCTTATGGACTAACGGTAGCCATTGATGTGGCCAAAGACTTCTGTGACCTGAGCCTGAAGGGTTCCCGTGTCGTGATTCAAGGCTTTGGATCAGTGGGTAAGCACGCCGCCCGCTTTTTATCGAAGAAAGGAGCCCACGTGATCGCTGTATCAGACTTAAGCGGAGCTTTACAAAATCCCGATGGCATTGATATTGATGGACTTATAAAGTTCAAGGAGGAAGGAAGAAAGATAGGTGATTTCCCTGGTGGTCACCGCCTGGAACGGGATGACATTATAGACATCGACTGCGATATTTGGATCCCGGCTGCCAGACCGGATATCATAAACACAAGCAACGTAAATCGCCTTAAGACCAGGATATTGGCTCAAGGGGCTAACATCCCTGCTACAGACGAAGCGGAAGAAATCCTTTATAGGAAGGGGATTTTAGTCCTCCCTGATTTCATAGCCAACGCTGGAGGCGTGATTTGCGGAGCGATTGAACTCGCCGGAGGCTCAGAAGCCAGTGTCTTTCCCACCATCAAGGAAAGGATCAGCAAAAATATGAAGGATATTCTAGGGGAATCCCAAAGCAAAGGCCTTCGACCCAGAGAAATAGCCATGAATCTTGCCAGACAGCGAGTGCGGCAGGCCATGACTTATCGCCGCTCCTTCTAAGGCCACAACTCCTGATCCATAAAGCTTCTATATGTCCTATTCCATTATCCATAATTGTTTATCCCACTCCAAAAAGACATAAAAAAATGCTTTGTCCAGTTTTCGGTTGCTCTCTCAGTGAATATCGGCTAAATTATAGTATACCATACTGATTATGAATTGTCACCTGTAGAGACGCATGGCCATGCGTCTCT
>CAJXGR010000197.1 GCA_913053665.1 uncultured Spirochaetia bacterium | reverse complement strand
ATCCAATCATCATCAACACCGGCAATGTCGCCGTTAATGGCAGAAATACCGGCCGCAAAATGCTCATAGCCTCTTGCTTCCAGGGGAGAGGGGCGACCGTCCTTATCCACTAAGAGAATTTCTCCCTTTTTCCCGGTTATCTCTCCAATTAGACTTAGGGGGAATTTTATCCCCGAGATAAATTTCTCTATCTCCCTCCTGGGGAGAGTAAACAAGAGCTCGTAATCCTCACCCCCCTCCAGGGCTAATCGCAGAGGGTCCTGCCCCAGTTCCCGAGCTATCTTATGCGTTCTCCGGGAAATAGGAATCTTATCCAGGCGGATCTTAGCTCCCACTTTACCGGCCTCGCAGATACGCCTCAGGTCGCCGGCCAGGCCGTCGCTGAGGTCAAGCATCGAAGTAGGTCTGAATTTTTTGACGATAGTCGCGGCTTCCTCCACCCGGGGTTGGGGAGGAAGATAGCGCCCCTGGAGACGATGGGCCGCCGAGGCTCCCAAGTCTCCGGTTACCAGAATCCGGTCCCCGGCCCGGGCCCCGGAGCGAAGGACGAGATGCTTCCTCTCCACCTCTCCGGAAAGGGCGATAGTAATAGTTAATTGATGCGGGGATTGGACCGTGTCTCCCCCCACGATGCTTACGCCATATTTTCCGGCTAAGGTTTTAATGCCCCGATACAGTCCGTCTACGAATTTAATAGAGGTCCCCGGCTTCAACCCCAGGGAAATGAGGGCATACTGAGGAAGGCCTCCCATAGCGGCAATGTCGCTTAGGTTAACAGCTAAACTCTTCCATCCTAAGTCTTTAAAGCTCATATATTCCAGAGAAAAATGGACGTCTTCGACCAGGCTATCATTTGTGATAAGATAGGATTCATTGTCTGAAAAAGGGATCACGGCACAGTCATCCCCTATCCCAAGCTCTGACCCAGTAAAACTAAACCGTTGTCTGATCTGATCAATGAACTGAAACTCGGAACCCTTGGGATCACCTTTAGACATATTGAATGACCCTCATTTTTGCAAGAACTCAATGATTTTACTTAGCTTGTTACGGATGATAGAGTAAGCCTTTACCTGTTGTTTTTTATAAAGTAAGTCATTGAGTTCCATATAGTAATTTAGCTGTTCTTCCGGGAGACTGGGTTTTTTATTGGACTGCTTCAAAATATAGGCAATTATTTTTGTCACGTTTGGTTTTTCCTTTTTCAGTTCACCCCGTAATCTTGTAAGATGTTTTGTGTATTGTTTTACGTGGCGTCTAGCATGCCGTCTGATCCTTATTTTCATGTTCTTCCAATATTTAATCTGGACTGAGTTGAGGTCTAATTCATCCAAAAGATCTTCTAATTTACTAATGGTCTGATCAGAAAAGGTGTTCGGCTTTTTTTTAATTTGCAGCAACATCCTGTTAAACATATATCGAGTCATCGCGTAAAGCCTGGCTTTTTGATTGGGCCTCAAAATATCGTGAAACTCTTTGTAGTAATCCAGTTGAATCTTCAAAACAGAAGGCTTTTTACGGAATTGTCTCTTTAGATAAGTGATGATCTCGTCAACGTCAGGATTTTCCTTGTTGAGTTCTCTCTTGACGGTGATTAGATATTGAGCAAACTGCTTAACAATCTTATGGGCAGAGGCTTTCATTCTTAGCTTCATCCCTTCCCAGTACTCAGACTGTGATTCATCCAGCTTTATTTCAGCCACCTTTTCGTCTAAACGCTTCAGACCACTATCAATCATCATACTCGCGCCACAGGCTTCTAAAAGGACTGTGAGCAATAGACTAAAGGTCATGACAATAAGCTTGCTTTTTAACACTTTGTTCCCTCCTTATGGTTAACAAGAGTGATGAATAAATGGTTGATGTGTCTATTTAAGTGGCTGTAGGGGCGACCCACATGTCTGCCTCTGTGGAAGGGTGAACACGTGGGTTCACCCCTACAGACTTATCACAAAAGGTTTGATCACTGTTAGTTAATGAAGTTCATGTTTTTATCTTCTGGAGTCCCATTGGCTGAGCATCTTTATGATAGACTCATCGATCAATTCTCCCGATATAAGAGACCGTTCCCCACTATATATATAGCGTATTGTTGAGATCTTAGCCCCTCTGGCATTATAAATATAGAGGTGTACGATGATGTGATTCCCTTCCTCAAAGATACTACGGTCTTCCTCGTAGAGAATTCCCTGTATGAACAGGTCAAAGCTCAACTCATCATGAGCAGATATAATCTCTTTTCTGCTCAGTAAAGGGCTTCGTCGTCTCTTCTTGGCTTTGTAAAAGTCCAACAGGATGTCACTGGGCAGGACGTTATATTTCCTTTGCAGTAGATGGAACTCTAGCTGTTCCCTAAAGTTAAGGCGAGCGTAAGGCACATGGGTGCGGACGCTGAAATGTCCCACAAGGACTTTATTCAGTCTGGATATGGGATAATTGGGTTTAACATAAATGTCTGACTTGATGGTCTCGCTGGAACATGCTGTCAGAGCAACAAGGGCTAAAACAATGATCTTAAAAACTCTCATAAAGTGTAAATCCTCCATAGAAAAAAGGGTGTTGATATTTTTCTTTCATCAGGTGATAGGCCTTTAAGAAGGCCATCTTCTTGTTACCACCTGTCTCAAATGTACTTTTAAAGAAAGCGATGAGGAAATCTCTACTGGACTGGTCTTCTATATCCCAGGACGTAGCGAGAATCGATTGGACACCAGCATAGAAGAACCCACGGACCATACCTACCTGTTCCTCACCCCGGTAGGGGGTTGCTAATCCTGAACTACAGCCACTCAAAGAGAGAAAACAGACTTTCTCCAGGTTCAGACGATAAATCTCTTTTAAGTATAGTAATGCATGATTCTCATCGGCTATTCTATAGGTTGAATTGAGAGGTTTCTCTTCGGAATCACTGCACTCCAGGTAGGAGTAGAGGGGCCGCTTGGGATTGTAGCGGATATGTCCGCTATAGTGGATCATAGGGTGATTCATGAGTTCGCTCAAGACCAGGTCCTTCTGAACATCCTTTCCGATAAGGAGACTGGGATCGTTAAAAAGTCCAGCGATTTGGATAGCCTCATCCCTCGCTCCCATCAGGTTATCCCTTGAATCGCCGATAATTAGAGGATCTGTTGAGGTCAATGGACTGGATCTCAGTAGATGAATGGACTGGAAATTAGGAAGATAACTGATTAATATGTCGTCTCTTAAAGACAGGAAGAGATGGTGAATCGGGAAGGAGTGGAGGATTTTATAGGGGATAAGGATGATTTCATTAATATCCGTTAGGTACGGCTCAATAGGCGATACAAGGAGTTCCATGGCTTTTTGTTTATAGAAATCTTCGATGATAGACCAGTCTGGATTGGCGTATTCCTTTTGGATTAAGGAAAGATAGCTTGTGATCAGGTTTTCGAGGTCTTCAGAAGGGTAATTGACCGTAATCGCCTTGAATAATTGTTTTCCTATCAGGAAGATAGTGATTTCATTGTCATAATAGAAATACTCTATGACAAGCCCATTTTGGGGGATCTTTTCTTGCGAGTCCATGAGTGAGACAAGCTGATGATCAGTAAATCCCCTGTAGGAAGTCCTTACAGAGGCAATCTTTTCATCACAATAGTAGAGGTCTTTTTGTAGAGAACGAATCTGGTCATCGTAATCATATTTTGATGGGCTGGAACAGAGTTTTTCCAGGTCTTTCATAATGGATTCCCGTTCCTTCCTTAAATTAAGGGGAATCTCACCAAAGCTTTCCTGTTTTCCCGATAAAACATTCTCTAAAAACAACTTGGATCGAAAGGTCTCAAAGACTTCAAACCCCTCCAAGGATTCTCCCTCTTTGAGTAGTGCTGAAATAGCTTTCAGATAGACGGCTTCTTTGTCTTTATGCTTTAAAAAGGAATCCATGTTGCTCTCAAACTGAACTCCCCACTTGGTAACGTTTAACAGAGACATCGCCTGTAAATAGGCTTTCCTGGCCTGTTTGGTATCGTTGATCTCTTCTGAGTATTGTCCCAATAGGGCGTAGTATAAATATGGGTGATTATTCAGTCTATCAAACAGGGTTTTAGACTTATCAAGATAGTCTTTCCCCGTGTCATACTGTTTAAGCTTAAAGTGGTTCTCACAAATCAATAAGTAAAGTTCACTCAAACGCCTTTGAGCCTCCTTACTTTTTTGGCCTTCAAATAATTGAGACGCCTCCAAAAGGTATTGAAAGCTTTCATCGTATTCTTTAGCGTAGAAAAGGAGGTTTCCCATGATCTTCTTAGCTAAACCCTCTTCCAACCATAGGCTATACTCCTGTGCCAAGTCTATCGATCGTTGAGCATACTCTTTGGCCTCATTAAAATACCCATCGTGGCCTAGATTGATGATGATACCGAAATCATTCTTGATCTTTGACTTAGCCACCTCCTTCAAGGCTTTTACATCCTCCAGACTGGCGATGATCTCTTCATAGGCCTCACTGGACTTTGTATTATACTCAATGCTTCGTTTACCAAGCTGATACATGGCGATGGCCAGCCCATTATAGGCTTTAGCCAGTTTAATCCGCATTTCGACAGCCTCTGAGTTCATATTTCTTGTGTTAAAAAGATGAATAGCAAAGCGTGATAGATACTCCATAAGCTCATACTGCTCTCCGCTATAGGCGCCCCAAATTCCCTTGTAGCAGGCCTCCAAAAGCAAATCCTCCAGTTCGGGATTCGGTCTTTGACTGGTGTGATAGGCCTTTTCCAGGATAAAGAAGGCACTCGTTGCCTGCCGTTCTTTAAGCAGATTTTTACCCTCTTCCATCCATTGATTGAGATCTCCATGATCTTCCTGTGCGTTTTCCATTCTATTCAGTGGGTCCTTTGGGTTATTTAATATCATTGCTGTAAAACTGATAGTTATTTTTACCCATTTCTTTGGCTTTATACATGGCGTCATCAGCCATTTTCACCAGATCGTCTGCCTGATTCCCGTCATCGGGAAAGCAGGAGATGCCAATGCTAGCACCAATCACCACGGGATGACCTTTCAGGGTGATCGGTTCATGGATCTTCTGAAGGATAATATCGGCCACTCTGGAGCCGGCTTTACGATCTGATACGCCTGAGAGCAGGATGATGAATTCGTCCCCTCCAACGCGGGCCACCAGATCACCTTTACGTATACATTTCTCCAGAATGTGAGCGATTTTCTGGAGTAATAAATCTCCAATATCGTGGCCCAGTGTATCATTGATGGTCTTAAAGCCATCCAGGTCGAGGAATAGAAGGGCCAGTCGGGATCTATTTCGCTCCCCCTGGGCTAAATCCCTATTGAGAGACTCATAGAACATACGCCGATTGGGTAAATCCGTGAGAGGATCATGATTCGCTTTGTATTGAATGAGTTCTTCATATTTCTTTCGTTCGCTGATGTCGCTGAATAAGCCAACATAATGAAGCACCTCCCCATGATTATCTTCCACAGCCGAAATAGACAGTAATTCAGGATAAATATCCCCACCCTTTCGCCGATTCCAGAGTTCCCCCTTCCACGATCTTTTCTCTCTAAGTTCATCCCACATTTTTATATAAAAATCCTTGTCCTGCTCACCGGATTCCAGGATACTTGCTTTGCGACCGATCACGTCATCCATACTATATCCTGTTATTCTGGAGAAGGCAGAATTCACAGATTGCAGGATTCCTGAAGCATCCGTGACCATAATGCCTTCGGTAGTGTTTTGAAAGACAGCCGCCGCCAATTTGAGCTCCTCTTCGCGTTGTTTTCGTTGGGTGATATCTTCAGTAATTAAAATGATCCCTTGAGATATATCCTCAGAGTCAATGCTTTTAACGATCCCTCTCACCCATATGCTTGTTCCATCCTTACGTTTCACTATTCGCTCTTTGGTATGTTCTTTTCCATCGGCGATGAGTGTATTGATTTCATTTCTTAATTCCACATAACTTTTTCGGGATGAGAAGAAATGTTTTTCAGTGGATTCACCAGCGAGTTCGTTTCTTTCATAGCCGAAAATGGCTTCAAACTTGGGGTTGCACGACAGGATTTTCCCATCTTTAATATGGGCAATGCCAATGACCGCATTCTCCAGAATGATCCTTTGCTCAATCAGGGCCTGGCGAAGCTTTTTTTCTATTTCATGACGTTCAGTCCTGTCATCAATAATACCGATCCCACCCACCAATGTTCCATTATCCCCCAGGATAGGCCCAAAATCAGCCTTTATATAAGAACTTCTACGGCCTGTAAGAGACTGATAGAATCCTTCGTATTGACTGAACTCTCCGGTCAAACACAGTTGTATGGCTTCCTCCACTTTCT
>CAJXGR010000196.1 GCA_913053665.1 uncultured Spirochaetia bacterium | reverse complement strand
CGTCTCTACGGGGTGCAGGTTTTATAACCGGACAAATTAAAATCAGTTTGGTATACCCCTTCATCAATCTGAAAAACATAAAGAAGCAAAGTTTTATTACCCTATCGGGAACTTGATTTTTAACACCTCCTAAGATAGAAACTGATATTGAAAGCTGTTCTTGATCTCTTCCCAGCCGGTCGTTTGCTTGTCACCCCCAAAATCCACTTTAATCTTTACTTTTTCAGGGTCTGGATCAAAGTCAAACACAGATAGAAGCTGACTGAGAAAGGCGCTGGTGATCTTATCCTTCCCAACGGCTGAAAGTTCAATGGTAAATGTCATATGGTTCTGCTGCATCGAGTATTGCCATAGTTTAGCGAGATCCTTTTTTAGCTCTCTCATCTCATCCCGGTTCAGGACAGCATTTATCACAAGGTTCACGTCGGTTTCATTGACTGAAATGCTGATCTTTTCCCGTTCTCCCGACTCCATAACTGTTGCAACAGGTTTTTTCTCCTTTGAATCGGGTTCCTCAGGCTTTTCTTCTTCAATTTTTCGGGGGACTGCCTTTACAGACTGGTTGATTAGAACATTGAGCAACTTCTCCATACCCCTTTCTTTATAGAGTGGAACGTAAAGATGAAGGTTCATCTCTTCTAATTTCCTCCATGTATCTGCATCCATCTGCTTTCTGATGATCGGTATGATGGGAATCCCTCCCTCTTTCTTCTTTTCAGCCACATCAATGACTTCTTTATAAGACACCGGATCAATAGAAGGCCCCACGACGATGGCCTGAACAGGATTATCCAGTACCAGCTTAGCCATTTGATCCACACGAATAGCGTGTATGATATTTTTAATGTCCAGCTGACCCATTTCTTTTACAATCTCGGTATAGATCGTTTTGTCAGGCTCGTACAGTACGACTAGATGGTCAGCAGGGATTTTACGAACATAATTGTAGATCATGACCTCATTGCTTCGACCTTTGAGCTTACGACGACCCACTTGTTTGAATCTTTTTTGTAAAGATCCCAAGGCGGCAAGGGTGCTGGCCGTAATCCAAAGCTGGTTGGGAGGACTGATACTCTGAACTCGCGATGCAATATTGACTCCATCCCCTACGACTGTTGTTTCCCGACGATCTCTTGAGCCAACGTACGCCTGAACCACCCAACCTGTGTTCAAGCCGAAATGGATCATGACATCGGGAATCTCCATATAGTCCAATTTCAGATTGATAATATCCAGATCTTTCGTAAGAATCTCCAGGCCGCACCGTACTGCGTTCTCAGCATTATCAAAGATCACTAGGAGAGCATCTCCTATGAACTTGTCGATATCTCCCCCGTAGGATCGGATGGTCGAGTTCACCTGATTAAAAAAGATGTTGAGGACTTCAACGATCTGCTCTGTCTTGGCGTATTCAGCCAATCTGGAAAAGCCTACCAGGTCGATAAAGCAAACCGTTATATGCCGTTTCACTGCTGGAGGCACAACTCCTGAGTGGAGATGTTCAGCAATTTGCTTTAAAGCATAATCAGAGAAGTAACTACAATAGAATTCTCTCACGTTTTGAAGATTACTGGAGTCAACAGGTGCCTCACTCTTGGTAAAAAGGCCCGTTTTCTTAGGTTCCTCTTTATCACGAGAATCTAGGGTTGTTTTATCAGTAGGGGACTGTTCAGAAGGCTTCATTTGACCCATCAAATTAGAAACACCGCCCATCTCATCATCCTGAGCACCAGGACCTTTTAAAGCCCGTTCAAGCTCAGGGATCACCTTTCCAATAAAAGGATAAATAACATTCTTTGCCCCGATAACCAGATTAAAAGGGGCTGTAGCATCTTTAAGCTGTTCTATTTCCCTGGTATTAAACTTATTGGACGATTTTATGTTATTACTGAATACACCCATTGACATCAATTTCGCTATTAACTGAGGCGTGTCTCGACCTAGTTGAAGCTTTTGCTCTATATCCTTGAAAGTACCCAGTAACTTTGCATAGTAGGCTTTTTTTTCGCTCATAATAACCTCCAATTTAAAGCATAAGGAATATAATAATCAATTTCATGGGAATAGTGGGAAAAAGATTAAAAAAAGTTGATCTGTCCGCAAAAGTTTTACGATAGACTCGTATGTTAAATCTATTGGCTTTCTTAGATTTGAGATCCCACTTCACTAAACTCATATTTC
Source organism: uncultured Spirochaetia bacterium (assembly GCA_913053665.1). Taxonomy (GTDB): domain Bacteria; phylum Spirochaetota; class UBA6919; order UBA6919; family UBA6919; genus CAJXGR01. Next base: position 4,174 of record CAJXGR010000196.1, on the reverse strand, counting down.
ATATTATATTTAATAGAGAATAGAGGCAATATGGCTGATCTTAAGAGACTTCTAAACTCATCCAATATTTTAGAAGATATCTTGTCATTTGATGACGAAACCCTTTTCTCACACTTCAAAGAACTAAGTAATCTCGATTTCTACCTAAATCGTCACGGGATGTCCTCACGCCATGAATTCACCGTGATCGATCACACTAAACGATTAGTCAAAAACTTCTCACTATCCCTTAAATATCGAAATGACAATAGTCTATATGAATCTGAACTTCTTGGCGGCACAAGGTTTAAAAAAGACTTCTTTAAGCGATTAGTCAATCTGATCAATGATCTCAACCTGGAAACCGACTCCGATGACTTCAGAGCCATCGTTTTGACCCTGTTACTCCACGATGTGGGCAAAGGAAGCTACGATAAAAGCGACAAAGAAATCAAAGACGAAGCCTCAAAAACCAGGAAAGACAAAGGAAGTCCAGGCTACGACTATCTCAAACTCCTCTACAAGACAAAAGATCACGAAGAACGAGGGGCTTTTTTGGTGTATTCCCTTTTAGAAGAGGTCGATGGGATCAGTCAGTCCTTCGCAAAGCGTGTCAAACATCTGATTCAAGGACATGGGGATCTTAGAAAGCTTCAGGTGGAAAAAGACTTTAACTTTCATGTATTTCTTCGCAGGATCATGGATTACACTTCTGAATACAATTATCCCATTATCCATCAGGAGAATCCTGAAGAGCTTTTAATTCATGAACTCAATATAAATTACCTCATTTTTCTTCTAGACATTTATAGCGTCGATGATAGGGGGGAAACGTGGTACTCCGTTCGACAGGGAAAAGAGACCATTTATCTCAAGGCAAAATGGCTTCTTGGCAAGAAGTTAGAAGACTTGTTAATCATCCTGTCCCAAGAATTTCCCGCTATGGAAAAGGCTAAACAAGAGCGATTATTTAAAATACTAAAGAAAAACTTCTTACAAAGTTTACGGACGAATAGCAACTTTCTTTTGGGTAGTGAATTAGAAGAGATTTGCACCATCCATGAGAGAAAAGCTCTTTTGACCCTAACCGATGATTATTTAAACCATACAAGCAAGATGCATCCTCTTTATCTGAATCAAACAAGTCCTCAAGATAAATGGCTCCATATAAACCTTCTAAAGAAGGCCAATGGAAAACTAGCCTTCCACTTCACCACTCACAAAGACACCATAGACATTACTCTTGCAAAAACCTATGCTCCAAAGGGAAGTCTCCTGAAAATTGTAAACACCTTGATCTCTACCAGCATCGAGTGCGGCAGAACTATGAAAATCATCCATCTGAACGCCTATTCCGGTGAGGATAATCGACTGATCGATATGATACGCATTAAACATGTTAGAGGGGAAGACATCAGTGACTCAACCCTTGAGGCTTTTACCAGGAACCTGAAGCTTTATGACTCGCCTAACTATCAGGTGGATCACTTAGAATTACCCATCACCCAGGAAGAATTAGATGATCGAGCCCAAAGCCTTGAAGTAGAGCTGAATGAAGTAGAGATAGGTTCCAGAAAGTTCCAGGAACTCAGGGTCAAGACCTTAAAGTTATCCAACCTGACCCTCTACTCCTGTCTGAACGCTCTGAGCTACTACAACATCATTGATGTGAACGTTCAGAAAATGGATTCCCATTACATCTACGCTTTTCTCCTGAGTCAGTGGCAAACCTACAAGATCACGTCCACCAGTGCCTTTAAGAACGACCTTATTGACGAATTAAAGCAAAATGTGGTGGTCACGGCCTAAAAACTTTCGTTTTCCTCTTCATTTGCCGAGATTATTAAAGGAGACTTGAAAACACCCTGAAATAAAAGAATTGGGAGGCCTAAGTGAAGAAACTTCTTATTGTTATTATACTATTAGCGGCTTTTATAGAACCTGTTTCGGCTGATTTAGACGACTTTTTCTTTGTGCCCAATAGAAGACATGTTGTCTTTGTGGAAGACTACTACAAGCTTTATCGCAGGGGTTTATACGATGACACAGCCACCCACCTTGCTAATATCTACTACCTCCAATTAGGCCTCAAAGCGGCTGAAACAAATCGCTGGTGGATCCATCCCACCAAGTCCTTCGCTTATGTCCGCTACGATTGGGCGAACCCACCACGAAACCGTCGCCATTACTACCCATTCAGGAAGGATGACCCACCCTTCACTCAGGCTCATCATGCTAAATACCGTGCACTTATGAAAATGCGCATCAGCCTCCTCATAACCAAAAGCTATCTAAAGCTGGGTTCCCGCTATGACAGGGAAAACTTATACTGGTTTAACTCAAAAGACTATGAGGATCTTCCCTACATCAAAAGGGGAAAAGACCATGAACATTACTTGATCCGGAGTTTCAGGATCGCTGAAACCTGCTATAAGGAAGCCCAAAAATATTGGGATAGAACCAAGAAGTATGTGAGAATATGCTGGGAAGGGGATTATAAATACACTGAACCCTATATGAAGAGTCTAAACGACCCGAGGAACAGCGTTCCCTATGTGGATATTGACCTACAGGGTGTTGAGATGGATCAAATGGAGAATGAAGTCTATAAAATCTATCATGGGGGTAATCTGACAAAAGAAGCCGTCGACCCTGAACTCGTTGGACAGGTTATAGCACAAGATCCCAAGTATCTACAAAAGGTGAAACGCTATAAGGAAGAGGAAAAGCACTACTTTAACAAAGAGAATTATCCAGAATATAACTATGACAAAATCATCCCGGAAAAGATCCAGGCCTTGAACTTCAAAAGAAAAAAGCTTAAAGTATTGATTAAAGCCCATAAAATAAAGACGAAGTGATATGAAGTATCTTTAAACCTAGTAAATGGTAACCTTCGACTTCTTATCCTCTTGGAGGAAGAGGGCTATCACATTACGATTGGCTAAAAAGCTGTGTATGCCTAAAGCTATGATCACCAGGTAGATCACAAGTGTTAGTAGATCAGCATAAATAAAGGCTAAATGCCACCAGGCCCCTTTCTGAACAAGACTATGATGGGTATATCCTGTGAAAAAGGGTTTAGGCCATTGCCACCCACGAATGAGAACATAGATAAAGAGCAAACTGAAGAAATAGACGGCATGAGGGATCCCTTGAGTCTTTCTTTCACTCAGTGTCAGGGCGAAAAACAATAATCCCGTCAAAATGACAAAGTTGACAACCTGCACCCAAAACAAATTGGGGGCTGAAATCATGAAGTTAGGAGCTGGAAACAAGGGCCAATAGGATAAGCCCAGAATCAGCGTGCTCAATCCCCCTATCATCATAGCAATAACCAACCATTGAAGCCTGGATTTCCCTTTCTCAGCCGAAGCATCCCCATTATCATTGGACACTTTAGCCATATACTCTAAAATAGGGCTTTTGCTAGAGACAGCTTCCTTACCCGCTCCAAACCAGGCTAAGTAGACGATTCCTGAGAAATTAACGGTGATAAATCCAATGGCTTCCACCCAATACATATCTATATTATTGGATGAGACATCTAATTGACCCATGACGCCCATAACTTCCCAACCCACAGGAAGCCCCTGATGGAGAAGCATTTGAATCCCCGGCCAGGCCTGTCCTGACCATGTCAATACGTCTCCATACTCCATCAAGATAAGTATTTGGCTGACATGAAGAATGATGGCCATAATAAGGGCAATCATTCCAATAAAACGGCCCCGATTAGCAAAAATAATCATGGTAAGGCCGCTCAGAAGCAAGACGATACCTCCTACTATCTGAAGGTAACGGATCATTTTATAGGAAATGATAAAAGACTTTGTGGGTGGGAAAAAACCAGGGGTTAAAGCCGAAGAATCGTTCAGAACAGTGATGATAAGAAAAAATGCGTAAATAATGAGATAGAGGGCCAACAGGATAAACCCAAATCGTCTAAACATGTCTGTCACCCTTTAATTTACTCCTTCCCTTCAGATATATCAATCCTGGGTTGTTCACTTAAGTTATTTCTTACCATAGATATGTCTATTTTTATATAGCCTCTTTTTATTGGCTTTATGCCTTCTAGTGGGTCGCTTTAGATATTTACCAACCTTTCTATACCGCGTGGAGAGTATCTTCCCGTGTTCATCCACGGTAATTTCACGAACACCTTGATTCAATGGAATATTTTGGGGCTTTC
>CAJXGR010000195.1 GCA_913053665.1 uncultured Spirochaetia bacterium | reverse complement strand
TTTTTCTCTTCTTCGGACATACATCCTGTTAAAAGACTCAGCAAAAATAGGCTGACTAAGGTGATTAAATAGATTTTTGTTTTCATTGCTTTTCTCCTTAACTTTTGATTGAAATAAAGATAGCCATAAAACCCATCCAAAGCTATTCATTTCGTGGTATTTAGCCAAGTCATTTTCTCACTCTTCGGTGACCACTTCTTCTCTCGTCACTTCCTTCCCTTATTTTTCCTAAAGTTCATTCTAAAGCTTTTTCTTTCTCGTCAAATCTTACTATATTTAACCTTATTATCATTTTAGAGTGACAAATGTTATCATCCAAGTTCGTAAACAAAGTATTAGAACGAATCGATAAGCTGGACAGCAAAAGTTTACGAGACTTTATCCTCACCCTGTCCGAAGACAGAGCTTTCTTTGAAACCATCTTTGAGAGCATGATTGAAGGCGTCATCGTTTTAAACGAAAATCACTTTATCCAATACATCAATAAACCGGCCATCATCATGCTAAACATCACTGATTCTAACATTATAGAAAAAGATTTCTTCGATGTCCTGCCTGAAGAGCATCCTCTAGGTCTCTTTCAACAAATACTCACCCAAAATCAAAAGCTTCAAGGAGAGGAACTCACTCTGAGATACCCTGTCACACGGACCGTCCAGTTGAGTTTATACCCACTGGTTAAAGAAGGTAAAATATCAGGCAACGTGATCGTATTCCTGGATATATCCGCCCAGAAAGAAGAGCAGGTCAAGCTTCACAGGGCCGAAAGTCTCGCGGCTCTGACCACATTGGCGGCTGGTGTGGCTCATGAGATCAAAAACCCTCTGGGATCCCTGGATATCCATGTCCAACTGCTGGATCGCCTAACCGAACATCTTGATCAAAAGACTCAAGAGGAGTTTAAAGACCTGCTTCATGTGGTTATGGAGGAAATCGATCGGCTAAACAATATCGTCACTGACTTTCTGTTTACCGTAAGACCCATTCGTATCAAATTAGAAGAAACCAATATCTTTGAGCTTTTTGAGTCGATTATAAAGTTAATGAAACATGACTTTGAGATTAAAGGTGTCCAGCTCATCCTGGAAGGCGATCACACCATCCCTAACGTCAGGATGGACGGGCGTTACCTCTATCACGCCTTTATAAATATCCTGAAAAACAGTCTGGAAGCTTGTCGTCGTGGTGATAAAGTCCAAATCTATATCCACAGGGATCAGAGTAATTTAGCCATACAGATCAGTGATACGGGAAATGGAATCCAGTCCGAAGAACTTGGAAAGGTCTTTGAGCCGTATTATACCACAAAAGACTTTGGGACGGGCCTGGGGCTCACCATTGTTTATAAAATCATTAAAGAACATAACGGGAATATCACATTGGATAGTGTGGAAGGTAAAGGGACGACTTTTGCCATTACTATTCCCTGCTATGATCAGCATAAACGTCTGTTAGGTTATAAATAACCTTGTGTAATACGCGGGTACATACTTTATTATCTGGAGAAAATTGAATGAAAGGGACTATTTTAGTTGTTGATGATGAAAAAAACATACGGGAAGGCTTGCAAAAATCCCTTGAAATGGATGGCTTCACCTCGCTGATTGCCTCAGACGGGATGGAAGGGTTGAAAACTTTTGAGAATAATGAGATCGATCTGGTTATCACCGATTTAAAAATGCCCAATATGTCGGGTGAAAAGCTTCTAAAGAAGATTATAGACAAATCTCCCACGATCCCTGTGATCATTCTGACAGGACATGGTACGGTGGAAAGTGCTGTGGAAGCGATGCGTGATGGGGCTTATGACTTCCTTACCAAGCCTATCAACCTAAAGAAGCTTACTCTTATCATCAAACGAGCCTTAGCCAACAAGCAATTAGAGATCGAAAACCGTGAACTCCATAAACAACTGGATGAAAAATACGGCTTCTCAAATATCATCGGCACATCCCCTCAGATGCAAAAAGTCTTCGAGATCGTTAAACAGGTGGCCCCATCCAATGCTAATGTTTTAATCGCCGGTGAAAACGGTACTGGAAAGGAACTTATCGCTTATGCTGTCCATCGTTTAAGTCCCCGTGATAGCTCTCCATTAATCAAAGTCCATTGTGCCGCCCTCAATGAGAATCTCCTTGAGAGTGAACTGTTTGGCCATGAAAAGGGATCGTTCACAGGGGCCATCTCCCAAAAACGAGGGCGTTTTGAACTGGCTGACGGTGGGACTCTTTTTTTGGATGAAATTGGTGACATATCCCCTCTGGTTCAGGTTAAATTGTTAAGAGTCCTTCAGGAGCGCGAGTTTGAGCGAGTCGGTGGTGAAAAGACCATCCATGTTGATGTTCGCATTATCGCCGCTAGCAACAAGGATCTTCAGAAAGAAGTGGAACTAGGCCATTTCCGTGAAGACCTCTACTTTAGATTGAAAGTCATAGACATAACTATTCCCCCACTCCGAGATAGAAGAACCGATATCCCCCTCCTGGTTCATGCATTCATAAAGGAATTTGCCCAGGCTAACAATAAAGGAATCATGGAGATCACCCCCAGAGCCTTGGCCTACCTTGAGAACTACAACTGGCCGGGAAACATCAGAGAGCTTAGAAACGTGATTGAGGGAGGCGTTGTGATGGCTAAAAACAATACTGTATCCGAAGAAAATCTGCCTGGAAGTATTGTTGGGGCCAAGGGAAGCAATATAGTCAATATTGAGCCAGGAATGTCCCTGGAAGACATCGAAAAAAACGCCATCCTGTCCACCCTCGCGATGACCAAGGGTAACAAAACTCTGGCCGCCAAGATCCTGAAAATAGGCCGCAAAACCCTCCACAGGAAGCTTGAAGAGTACAAACCAGAAAACGTTAGTCTCATGGATAATCCATTGACCTAAGCATCAATATGTATTATCTTTATATTAGTCCCAGTTAATGAAGGAACTATCATGGAATTTGATGTTGGAGAAGGCCTTAGCCCTTTAGAAAATGCCATAGAAGACTTTAAAAAGGGTAAAATGCTTATCCTTGTGGATAAAGAGGATCGTGAAAACGAAGGAGATCTGGTGATAGCGGCTGAGCACGCGACTCCTGAAGTCATTAATTTCATGGCAAGATTCGGACGGGGTCTCATTTGTGTCCCATTGACAGGAGATCGACTCGAGGCCTTAAGACTTGATCAGATGGTCTCCAAGAATACGGAACCTCTCCAAACAGCTTTTACAGTCTCTGTGGATGCCGTTAAAGGGACTACAACCGGTATATCAGCCGCTGATCGAGCCTTAACAGTCAAAGCCCTTATTGATCCAGCCACCAAGCACAATGATCTCGCAAGACCCGGGCATATATTTCCTCTAAGAGCTCGAACGGGAGGTGTTTTAGTAAGAACAGGCCAGACAGAAGGCTCTGTAGACCTTTGTCGTCTCTCTGGTCTATACCCCGGAGCTGTCATCTGCGAGATCATGAACGATGATGGGACTATGGCGAGAATGCCTGAGTTAGAAAAGTTTTCAAAAGAACACAACATTAAAATCGTTTCTGTTGCCCAGATCATTGAATACAGGTCTAAAATGGAAAAACTCGTCCATCGCGTATCTGAAGCCCGCCTCCCTACAGAGTATGGGGAGTTTAAAATTGTCACGTTTAATAATGACGTGGATAACTATACTCACGTTGCCCTGGTTTTTGGAGAGGTGGATGCTAAAGAAAATGTCCTCGTTCGAGTCCATTCACAGTGCCTTACAGGAGATGTGTTTGGATCTTTAAGGTGTGACTGTGGTGACCAACTGGATATGGCCTTGAAAATGATTGCAGAAGAAGGATTAGGGGTTCTTTTATATATGCGTCAAGAAGGCAGGGGGATTGGCCTACACAATAAAATAAAGGCTTATTCCCTCCAGGATGAAGGATTGGACACGGTCGAAGCCAATGAGAAACTTGGATTCAAGGCTGACCTAAGGGATTATGGAATTGGCGCCCAAATGCTTAAAGATCTAGGACTCACTACCATCCGGCTTATTACGAACAACCCTCAAAAAATAATTGCAATAAAAGGCTACCATTTAAATGTTGTGGACCGAATACCGATTATTATGAAACCAAATGAAAATAATCAACATTATTTAAAGGTCAAGCAGGATAAACTCGGACACATATTAAACCTGTAATCATTTCCTGCATTGGCTTGACAAGGCTCAATGCAATCCATATATAAACAACGAAATCACCTTTTTAAACGCTTCATCCAATTCCTCAGGATTGAAAAACGTTTGTCGCGTAATAGCATAGACGCCTATCATAGTGATCTCAAGCTGTTTTTTAACTATTTGGATCATTCAAAAACCGATTTCTTGAAAGTGACCTCAGAAGATTTAATAGCTTATTTTATTGCTCGCATGGATGATTCAACGGCTCCCAAAACCCTTGCCCGTTTCCTCGTGTCCCTGAAACTCTTTTACAATTTCGCTATCATTGAAAATGCTATCAATAGAAGTCCCACGGAGAATCTTAAAACTCCACGACTTACACTTTCATTGCCCGATTACTTGACTGTTGAAGAGATGGAAGGATTGATTAATTCCCCCAACTTAAAGACTTATAAAGGGATTCGTGATAAGACCATGATGGAAGTCCTGTATTCAGCAGGATTACGAGTGAGTGAAATGGTGGAAATGACAATCAACTCAGTTTATCTTGAAGATGCCTTCCTCTTAATTCATGGTAAAGGAGGAAAAGAACGACTTGTTCCCATAGGCCCCCCTTCTCAAAAGCTTCTTAGGGAATATATCAATCTAATCCGCCCTGTCTTAATGAAAAAGCAAGAGCATTCTTATGTATTTGTCCATTCAAAACAGGGAAAACCCATCACGCGAAAGGGTATTTGGAAGCTGATAAAGGGATACGCTAAATCCTGTAATATACAAAAAAACGTGACACCTCATACCTTTAGACATTCCTTTGCTACCCATCTCTTACAGGGTGGTGCTGACCTTCGGAGTATTCAGGAATTACTTGGACATGAAAATATCTCCACAACCCAAATATATACTCATCGTGACATTGAAGAGCTTCAAAAGGTTCACCAAACCTTTCATCCTTACGGGGAATAAACCGTCAAACACCCATTAATGTGCGATTAACAATCACCTTATAACCTGTTTATTTCCTAATTCCTGCGTATACTATAGACGAGTCGATTTGAACACCATATTGACCCTCTAATTCTAACATTGTCCCAATATCCTTTGGCAGGGAATAAAAAGGTTCGTTCTTAACTACTTTCTTGTCCAAGCGAGTCGCTTGGTAAATAGCTTCCTCGGATAGACCTATGGGAACATAAGTAGGTAATGAGAATTTTGAGACTAATCTCTCAATAATTGGTAGAAAAAGTTAAAATCCCGCTTTGGCAAAAGGTAAGACAATTTGAGCCAAAATCAAGAAAAAACTCAATCAATTACTCGAAATGACACAAAGAGCAAAATAGCTATCTAAAATATCATGTTTTGCCTCTACTTTTTCAAAAAATCAATGTTTAATAGTGGGAATCTGTTAAATTGTCAAGTGAAAAATACTTACCAGCCAATAAAATATGTACTGCCGTCAAAAAGAAGATCGACGAGATGCTACTTTCCATGACCAACCTCTCCTACAGTCAGTGACTTTCTTCTTTGCTTCTTCATAGCCTTAAGGAGAATCTTTTTAACCTTTTTTGAAGTGGCAAAGTCTATGGGTAGCTTACCCGCATTATTCTTGAAGTAGGGGTTTGCTCCATGCCTTAACAGCAACCTTATCATCTTGATATATCCTTGTTTAGCAGGCCAATGTAGGGGAGTGTTACCCTTAAAGTTTTTTGCGTTTACATCGGCACCGTGTTGAATTAAGACTCTTGAGACCTCCAAATGATTGTATGCCGAAGAATAGTGTAAAGCTGTCATTTTACTCTTATTTTTGGATTTGACGTCTGCCCCTTTTGCTAATAAATCTTTTACTTCCTTCAATTTGTTGTTTGAGGCGGCATTACGCAGGGACTCGTTCAGTTGAGAGTTTCCCGATTTAATATGGTCTGAACATGTTATATTTAACAAACCCGTAGCAATACAAATGATCAATCCTAAGATGACTTTTTGCTTTTTTAAATTATAAACCATCCATTTCTCCTTATGTAATCATTGAATATATTATAAAGATAGGTTAATAAAAAGCTAAAATAAAGTAAATAATAATATCACCCAAGGCTATTTAATTCTTCTCTAACTCTTTATTATTTTACGTAATGTGGTCAGACAGAATGTCTGACCTACTTTCCTTAAGATGCTGGTAGAACAGACATTCCTGTCTGTTCGGGATACACAATTATCTGGAGAATTAAATAGCCCTGCT
>CAJXGR010000194.1 GCA_913053665.1 uncultured Spirochaetia bacterium | reverse complement strand
TCCTGTCTGACTATATTGTATGAAGAACAAAGAGTTAGAGAAGAATGAAATAGCCCTGCAGCCGAGGAGTTTTCGCTTGACTTTTCCTGATTGGCTGATTATCCTTTTCCTGTGAATCCATTATTGGAAAGAGTCAACAGTGACCCAATGATTTGCAGCGGAAAACACTGCCTTAAAGGGACAAGAATACCTGTTCATATGATTTTAAACCTCCTCGCGGCTGGTGAAGACCATGAGGGGATTAAACGAGCCTATCCTGATATTACTGATGACGATATTAGAGCCTGTCTGGTTTACGCTTCCATTCTTGCTGATGAAGAAGCAGGAATCAGGGCATGAAGCTTTTTGCCAATGAAAACCTCTTTGACCCCAGCCAATGATGAGATGAGTCAATCTCAATATCCATTCTGTTTAGAGACTGTATGACAAAAGAAAAGACGCAATCCATCTTTTTGATACTCTTCACTTTGATCTTTTTGTTAAATGACTTTATATTCATGTCCGTGACGACCTATGTAGGTTGGCTCATCACGGATTATGTGGGTAGAATAATCGTTCTTTTAATGATGGGTTATTTGATAAAACGTAAAATATCGTCATTCGCTGACTTTGGCTTCACGAAAATCAAGGCTAAACCCCTTATATTTTGGGCTATTTTGTTATCCGTTTCAGGCGTTTTTATAGATCAGTTTGGACGGAGGTTTTTTGAAAGCATCTTGCCCCACACACAGATGATGGTGTTTTATAAAATAACAAATCCTACGATCAGAATCATTGACTTGACCTTTGGATTACTATTAGTCGCTCTCACTGAAGAAGCTGTCTTTAGAGGGTTCTATAATTCAGTCCTGTCCAAATGGATCAAAAACCCGGTTGCTTTTCTTATTGTTTCATCCATCACTTTTGGCCTAATCCATTGGTCATTGGGTTTACATAGTGTCATTACATCAGCTTTATGGGGCGTTTTGCCGATGATCGTTCTGTGGAAGACCCAATCCATCCTGCCAGCCATCATCGCCCACTATCTATCCAATCTTGTGGCCTTCTCAAAGATCATTCCAGCCAGCTGGTTCCAATTTATGTATTGAGGCCTCCAGAAGCGATCCGCCGGGTAAACCCGTTCGTTATTTCGTTAGGCCGAAAACATCGGGAAATAGAACAACAGAGATCAAGACAGCCACCTGGATGAGGATAAACCCAACGACTCCCTTATAAATCGTTATCGTTTTGATACTTGGAGGGGCCACACCCTTCAGATAAAAGAGGCTGAAACCAAAGGGAGGGGTCAAAAATGAGGTCTGAAGGTTCATGGCCAGCAAAATACCAAACCACACCATGGGAATCCCCAGCTTTTGAGCAATGGGAAACAAGATGGGTACAACGATATAGGATATTTCAACAAAGTCAATGAAGAAGCCAAGTAGGAAAATGGCTATCATGGAGAAGATGATAAACCCCCATTTCCCCGCCGGAAGGGACAAAAGAACGGTTTCAACAACCTCATGGCCCCCTGTTTCGGTGAATACCAGGGAAAAGGCTGTGGCTCCAATAAAGATGGCAAAGACCATTCCTGTAATTTTCACTGTCTCAAAGGCACTCTCTTTGATTCGTTTAAAGGTAAACTCTTTATAGATCAGGGATAAAAGGACGGCTCCAATACCTCCAACTGCGGCGGATTCTGTTGGAGTAGCGATTCCCATAAATATAGAACCCAATACTAAAACGATTAACACGAGAGGCGGAACGATTGCTTTTAAAGAATTGACCCATCGTGTTTTAATGTCCTCCGTCGACTTGAGGGCAGGAGCCGAATCTTTCTTAACATAAGCATAGATAAGGATATAGACAATATAGGCTGTCACAAGGATGAGACCAGGTATTACGGCTGCTTTAAATAGATCCCCCACTGGAACTTGTAACACGTCCCCTAAAATGATTAAAACAATGGAGGGAGGGATGATTTGACCCAAAGTTCCGGAGGCACAGATCACACCACAGGAAAGTTCAGGACTATACTTGTTTTTAAGCATCACAGGGAGGGCGATGACTCCCATGGCCACAACACTCGCACCCACAACCCCTGTGGTGGCGGCTAGCAAGGCCCCTACAAGAACCGTTGAAATAGCAATCCCTGCTTTCACCCTGCCAAAAAGCTTTCCCATGGACTCAAGAAGCCTCTCAGCCATGAGGGTCTTTTGTAAGACGATTCCCATAAAGATAAATAGAGGGATGGCGATCAGGATCTTGTTCTGCATAAGGCTTTCATCAATCCTGTAGGGCATCGCAGAAAAGATAACAAGACTTTCTTCAAAGCCAAATATAAACACCGCAAATATTAACGCCACCCCTGCAAAAGTAAAGGCTGCGGGGAAGCCTGCCATCAAGAGAATCAGTATACATACAAACATTAGCAAGCCGGTCATACACGCTCCAGTGATTATCCTAAAATACTTTCCGGTCCTCGTGATGCTTCTCAGACTTTTTATCCAATAAAATGGTGATATTTCTCAATATAAAGCCCAGGGATGCAAGCAGTAATAATCCAAACGAAATAAAAATAGAGGATTTAATCACAAATCGATAGGCTAATCCGCCAGGATCCGGGCTGATCTCACCCATTGCGTAGGAGTCCATTGCGTAGGATTCGCTTCCGATTATGACAAAGAGACTAAAAGGGATTATAAAAAAAAGCGCTCCAATTATGTTGATGAGGGCTTGTTTTCTGAGAGTTAACTTCTCGTAGAATATATCCACACGGACATGAGCGTCTTCTTTCAGGGTGTAGGACATTCCAAACAGGACGATCACCGAGAATAGATGCCATTCAAGCTCCTGCAAAGCGATAGAGCTATCATTAAAAACATATCTCATTATCACGTCATAAAATACATTGATCAGCAAAAGGATCAAAAGTATGGAACAAATTACACCCAGGTAATGAATAGTCTTATTGATGATGTATTCTATCTTTTCTGACATATTTTGCCCCTTCTAAAATACGTATAAATGGTCGTAGAGACGCATGGCCATGCGTCTCTACAAGGGTTAATTGTCCTTCAGATAAGCATAATCAGACATTTTGGTCCAGGCTCTGACTTTCTTCATATAAGCTTGTTGATGCTCTATGATCTTCTTTGAGAAAGGATCTTTGGCCGCTCGCTCTTTTAACAGTTTGGCATTCTCCTCTTTGAGTCGAGCGATGATCTCCTTGGAAAAGGTCTTCACCTTAATATTAGGATACTCTGTCTTGATCTTTTCCCAATTGATGGCACTTTCATGCATGGACTGACTTAACATGTCGTAAGCCGTTGATTTCATGGCGATAATGACGATTTCCTTGAGATCGGGAGGGAGTTTGTCAAAGGCCTTTTTGTTGATCAAGAACTGCAATTCAGTCGCCGGCTCGTGCCACCCAGTGTAATAATAAGGAGCGATCTTATGAAAGCCCATCTGTAAGTCGAGAGAAGGACCTACCCACTCAAGGGCATCAATAAGTCCACGTTCCAGAGATTGATACAGTTCTCCAGGAGGGATATTAATTGTCTTAGCCCCCACTTTAGTGAGAACCTCACCCGCAAAACCCGGTATACGCATCTTAAGATTCTTGAAGTCCTCAATTGTCTTGATCTCTTTTCTGAACCACCCACCCATCTGGTTCCCGGTATTTCCTCCTGGGAAGGATAGAAGACCATATTTGGAGTAGAACTCCTCCATAAGCTCCATCCCACCACCATAGTAGAACCACGCGTACTGCTCCGTGGCGATCATCCCGAATGGAACAGTCGTAAAGAATATAGCATTGAAGTTTTTGCCCTTCCAGTAATAAGATGCGGAGTGTCCCATCTCGTAGCGACCACTTTTTACAAAGTCAAAAATGCCTAAAGGGGCTTTATGGATGTTGGATGGGACGATTTTAATAATTAATCGCCCGTTAGACATGATATTAACTATCTTAACGAATTTCTTGGTCACGTCCCCAAAGATTGGAACGTTGGTTTTCCATGTTTGAGCCAACTTCCATTTAAAGACTTTCGTGTTAGATGGGCTGGGACTGTGACCAGAACTTCCCTGGCTCCCGGCCGGCTTGTTACAGGCAATAATGAGGATGGAACATACAATAGTCATACTAAATATATTGATAAGCTTCCTATAATTCATGGCAATCTCCCGTAAATTGTTTATAGGTTAGTAAGATACTTCAAAGGGACAGGAAAGTAAAGTCTATGAAAATCGTGTAAATCAGAGATATGGGTTATTCCATGAACTTCAAAAGTATTTGATAGACTAGTTCATTGGTTATATTTTAAGACGAATAGAGGGTCTTGGTGATGTTTTATTTCAATTTAGGAGACCCATATTTTGGGGGTCCGCCTTGAAATACAAAGTGTCATAAATACTTTAGAAAACCACATCATTATCACGACCCTGATTTTTAACGTATTTGTACTAATCAACCTATTCAAGTTATCAATATATTTATTATACTTTATAAAACGAGATTTATGAGGTGTTTTATCTAAAGACAGGCTTGTCATGGGGATGTCCATTGGATTCTAATGTTAAAAGTAAAGAACAGTTAGATAAAGAATTAGCTGGCCTCAGGAAGACATTGACTCATATGATTACAGTGGAAATTGATAACTTGAAGGCTGAAAACCTTATAAAGGCTCAAGAAGAGTTCAATAAAACTATCTTAAGCTCCCTGAACGCTCAGATCGCCGTTCTAAATACCTATGGGGAAATCATAGCGGTCAACAAGTCCTGGGAATCTTTTGCTAGAAAGAATCAAAGCTATCCTTCCATCAATTATAGTCTTGGGTCCAACCTTCCAGAACTCTATCAAGATCATCCATCCAACAAGATGCTCCAGCAGATAGGAGAAGGTGTTGAAGGCGTTATCAGTGGGTACTTGAAGGATTGGGATGTGGAGCATCTGTATGAGACATCCATGGGGAAATCCTGGTATCAGATTAAACTGACTCCAATGGGTCGAAAGTATGGAGGAGCCGTCCTTTCCCGTGTGGACATCAGCGAGCTGAAGGAATCAGAACAGCGATACGCCCACCTGACCTACCATGATTCCTTAACAGGCCTATCTAATCGCCTGGGATTTCAGGATCAATTCCATCAGGCCCTGGAACACATAGATCCTGGAGACATCGTCGCCCTTATGTTCATCGATTTAGACCGGTTTAAGTTCATCAATGACACACTGGGCCATACCATAGGGGATAAAGTGCTCAAGGAGATTGCTGAGAGACTGAATCAATGTCAGTTGGGGAATAAAATCCTCTCTCGTTGGGGAGGAGACGAGTTTACTATTGTTTTTCCTGGAGTCAAAGATGTTCAGGAAGTGACCGAAGTGGCGGAAAACATCCTGAACTCCCTCTCAAAGGCTTATCAGATCGAAGGCTATGAGTTCTTTCTAAGTGCCAGTATTGGTATAGCCTTCTATCCTGAGGCCGGTGAGGACGTTGAAACCCTTTTGATGAACGCTGACAAAGCCATGTTCTACGCTAAGGAACAGGGAAAAAATAACTATCATATCTACCATAAGTCTATGGTAGGGCCTTCTCTGGAAGAGTTGGAGCTGGAAACGGATCTCCATCACGCTTTAGAGAGCCATGAGTTTTTTCTTTACTATCAGCCTCAGTTTGTATTAGGTACGAATAAAATGATTGGAGTGGAAGCCTTAATCCGCTGGAAGCACTTGGGAAAACTTGTTCCACCCGATCGTTTTATTCCACTCGCTGAGGCTAACGGTCTGATCACAGGAATTGGCCAATGGGTCCTATATACTGCCTGTGTACAGAATAAGCTGTGGCAGGACGCAGGACATTCCCCTATGGTCATGGCTGTCAATGTTTCTGCTCAACAGTTCCAGAAAAAGAACTTTCTAAGTGACCTATACAAAATCCTCTCTGAAACAGGTTTAGACCCCCAATACCTGGAGCTTGAAATCACAGAAAGACTTCTTATGCATCGTGAAGAAACGGTTATTGACAAGTTGATTCAGCTGAGGGCTAAAGGGATTAAAATCTCTATCGATGACTTTGGAACAGGCTATTCCTCTTTAAGCTATCTAAAACAATTCCCAATAAACAAGCTTAAGATCGACCAGTCTTTTGTTCGCAATCTCACAAAGAGTTCAGAAGATACAGCGATCACAACGGCGATCATTGCTATGGGCCATAGTTTAAACTTAAAGGTGGTGGCTGAGGGCATAGAGGATCAGGAGCAGCTGGATTTCCTACACAAAAATCACTGTGATGAAGGCCAGGGATATTATTTTAGCCGCCCTCTTAGTGTTCAGGACTTTAGTTCACAATTAGACCATCCTCCCATCCACCTGTAGGGGTGAATCCATGTGTTCACCCCTA
>CAJXGR010000193.1 GCA_913053665.1 uncultured Spirochaetia bacterium | reverse complement strand
ACCAAAGCTAACCCACCAGTTGCTTCCATTAAGCCAACTATAAATGCTAATGTTCTATCCTTAAGAAAATCACTTAAAATATGAACTATCATTTTACGACGCAAAATAATAGCTATTGATAAAATAATTGAAATAGAGCCCAATAGTTGAGCAAGAAATAATGTTTGTTCCATATGCTATATAAAGTACTCTAATTTAAGCGATATTCTATCCTTTAATCGGTCGGCATCATTGTTCAGTTCTTTTTTGAGCTCATTTTGTTCTTTCAGGATGTGAATTGCTTTTTCTTCCGACTTGTTTAGCAGGTCGCCATAGCGATTTTGAAGAGAGGTAATCTTGTCTTTTTGCTCTCTGAGATCTCCTTTCCCGCTTTTGATCTGGATAGAAGCATAGTCCACAAGGTCAAGGGTCATCTCAGCATCAGCCAATAGATCCTTTTCTTCACCCTTTGCTAAATGCTGAGATTCCTCTTCCAGACTATCTTTTTTCAGCTTGATATTTATATTTTTCTTAGGAAGGATAGTCACCTTTAATTGTAAGGCTTCAAGTATCGATTTCTCTTTCTCAATCTCATGAAGAAGCTTTTCTGCTTTCTCTATCGTTTTCTTATCAGGGATTTTGATGGTATCCATCTTTTGTACGATTGACTCACGCTCTTTCTTCAGCTCGTTCAGGTTTTCTTTTAATTGCTCAGCCTCCTTTAACTCTTCTTTTAGGCTGTTAAGTTCAATCACTTTATCAAGATAGTCTGCTTTATCTTTGTCTTTCTGTATTTCCCCTTCCAATTGGGTTAATTCTTCTATAACCTTCTGTTCCTGGGATTCAAGCTCTTGTAAGACCGTATTTTCTTTGTCAATAGTAGAATTGATCTCTTTTAGTTTGTTTTCCCCTTCTCCAAGGAGTTTTTCGGCATCGGTGATTTCCTTTACAAGGCCTAAGTATTTATCCTTCTCCTTTTTAAGATAAGTTAAATCCTTTTCGACCAGTGATAGATCTTTTTGGGCCGATTCATATTCTCTCTTTCGTTTATTATATTGAGACTGTCTGTCAATCAGATTTTTATGATCTTTTTCATGTTGAAGTATGGCTAATTCAATTTGAGAGAGCTCTTTTGAAGAGTCTGTTATTTGCTGATCTAACTCAACAATTTTGTTTAATTTATTATTTATCCCATTCTTATCGTCATAATACTTCTGTAGCCGGGTATTATTTTCAGAAATACCGCTACCTGCTTTTATTCTACCCGTTGAAGTAAAAAACTTTGAATAGCTCTCAATGATCCCGCGATGAAACTGTTCTGTCTTTGGCTGGATCAGATTTTTCTGGATGTTGTCACTTAAACTTGCTTTTGTGTTCTGGTCTAACTCAAACTTGTAGCTTGAAAGACTGTTCTGATGAGACCAAAAGACATCCAATAAGCCCTTTTCCTTGATATCCTTGATATTAAGGAGGTCAAGGATCTTTTGATCGGCGGTTTTTCCTTCAGAAAGCTTGACCTGATCCCCATTTGTAGAGATATGGAGGGATGTCTCACCTTTTGGAAAACTTTTATGGATGAGATAGTCCTTTTCATCTAATTTAAAATAGACCTTGATTTTAGCCTTTAGATCGGTCCCCCATTTCATGAGTTCTTTTACTTCTTTTTTATTGGAAGAGCTTTCCTTGAGTAAAACATAGTTTAAAGCCTCTACCAGTGAAGATTTACCAATCTCATTCGGCCCATGAATGAGATTCACCCCATGATCTAAATCAATATCCAGCTGATCTATTTGTTTCCAATTCTCTAAAACGACTTTCTTGATAATCATTATTTACTCCCTGAACCCTTGACCCATGATCTGTAAAGCTTTTAATGCACACATCTTTTGGTCAACTTCCTCACCAAGAGAGCTGGGACAGGGTTCAGCACCATCATGAATCTCATTAAGCCTGTCATAAACATTCTTAATATAATCATCGGGCATATGGTCTTTCAGATCATCATCAGATAGATTTATATTAACGTTGTCCTTGTTCACATCAAGAAAAGAGACTTTGGATTTTACCCCGTCTATTTGCTGTTCAAGGTAATCGTAGTCTTCAAGTGACAATTGGCCTGTTAGACTGAGTTTTAATACACATTCTTTAAATGATGTCAGATAGGGTGAAAACAACAAGTCAATGTCATCCTTTGAATAGACCTCAGAACTTTTATCAATCCATGTGTAGGAGTTGATTTCGTGCTTCTGGATTCTGGGAGACACGTTGTGACGGTCAATTTCAACCTCCAGAACATGGCCGGAAGCTTTTTCACCGTGCCTGGTTGGTTCCGGAGTCCCACTGTAAAAGGTTCTGCCGTCACCATAGGCTAAAAACGAATGCCAGTGTCCGAGAGCGAGATAGTCCAGGTTCTTTTTAATCGCTGTATCTGTGTCAATGGGGAAATCTTCCTCTTTATATTTGTTCTCAATTTTTAAACTCCCGTGACCCACACCAATCCTAAGTTTCCCGGAATCCTTTGACTCAATCCAGTCCAGAGGGTTATAAGAGCCGTATTTCTCCTTTAAAACAGTGAAATAAATCTCGGCTTCATCATTATATTCGATCATCTGGTTTTCTTTTATGATGTGAAGATTAGCCGGTATCTGTTGAAAGACGTCCCGTTTATAGATACTATTTTCGTTGTATGGGTCATGATTTCCAGGTATCAAATAGAGATCGATATCCCCATAACCTTTTACTACACTCAAAAACTTACTGATGATTTTATCCGGAACATGGGAATCTTCAAACTGATCCCCTGCTGCAAGGATCAGATGAATATCTAATCGTTTGGCACACTCGAATATCGACCGGATCATTTGATCATTACGAATATTTTTCAAACGAACCACTTCATCGGGATCTTTTCCAGAAAGTCCCGGAAAGGTCATTCCAATTTGCCAATCCGAGGTATGTATGAATTTCATATCTAGTCCTTAACAATAGAATTGGATCATTTCATAGATTTCAATTTATATTATTTGAAAATGAGCTTTAAATATCAGCTCTTTTTTCGCGGTGACAAAACGTTTAGACAAGAGATTATTTTCCTCACGGGTGAGTTGAGCAGAAATATCCGTCTCATACTCAAGAAGTTTTTTGTTGATCTCGTTGATTTTCCCTTGTAAGCGGCCTTTTTGCTGGATCAGCTTTTCCCCCTCGGCCTGATCAAAGGTCTCGGTAATTTTCCGTTCAGCGTTATGGAGTTCCTTTTCCACCCTGCTTTTCTCCAAATGATAGTATTCCTTTGTGTCGCTTAGAGTGTGTCTTAGGTTGTTGAACTTCTGTGTGAGCCTGGGTTGTTGGGATTCCTGGATCCGCCGCTTCACCCTAGCGATACGCCGATCAATCTCTTTATCCATAGCAGGAGAGATTCCCTCAAAGTCCATATCACTCTGTGTTTCAGGGCTTGACACATCGAGCTTTAAAAGAGCTTTTTCCTCTTCCTCGTTGAAGAAAATGTTTTGATCGTCATGGCAGAAGATCACGTGAAAGAGCTTTTCTTCCTCTTCCAATCCAGAGAACAGGGTTTTATAAAAATACCAAACACCCCTTCGATTAATATATTCATTTAAAATAGTAAAACCGCCATTTTCTGAATTGTTAAACAATAAACTAAAGGTCTTGTCGTGAGTGGACTCTTTTATCTCCTTAACGGCCTTCTGGACAAAATGATGCTTAAGATTGAGCTGGATACCCTTTTCAGGAGAGGCACTAAACTTGCCAATATGAAAGGTTTGATGCCCTCCCACAATATTTTCCCCATTATCCGATAGTTCTAAAACAATTTGTTCTTTTGTTCTTTCTTTCTGAACAAACTCTAAGCCCTGAATCGTTGAATATTCTTTGACCAGATCAAATAAATCGCTGTCGTAAGAACTGAAAGCCTCGGGTAGTTCCTTTTCCAAGGATTGCAACCTATCCTTCACACCCCGATCCAATTGATTTATGAGGTTTTTAGTGTTCTGGATTTTATCATCCCTCATTTTTTTAATCTCTTCATCAATCTCCTCCTCAAACTTTCTGAGCTCAATATCCCTTTGTTCCTCTGTCTTACAGTTATTAAGGAGTTCATTGATTCTAACTTCAAAATTAATAGCGCTTTCCACTGAGCCTAAAATATCGTTAGAAGCTCCTAATACTCCACTAAATAGGGAGAACTTATCGTTTAGAATCTCATAGACTCGGGTTTCCACTGAATTATCAACATTCACAAAGTTAAAAACCAAAACGTCTTTTTTCTGACCGTAGCGGTGACATCGACCAATACGCTGTTCAATCCTTTGGGGATTCCAAGGTAAATCAAAGTTTATTAGAACATTTGCAAACTGAAGGTTCAAACCTTTCGCCCCTGCCTCAGTGGAAATCAAGATATTTGTTTTGGTCTCAAACTGGTGAATCAGGCTCTGGCGGATCATGGCCTCCCCTTCAGGACGCCTTTCCTTTTCCAGATAGAGTCCTACTTCATTTGCCCACTTTTCTACCGCCTCGTTCACGTTTTCACCCTTATTTGTCCCGGAAAACAATGTCACCTTTCCCTCAAAGCCCTTTTCTTCCAAAAGTTCCGCTAATTTCTTTTGAGTCGCCAGAAATTGGGTGAAGATCACGATTTTATCCTGAACTCTGGAGCTATCCTTTTTTAGAACAGCCTTAACGATATTCACCAGTGCCTTTTCCTTAGAAGTCTCCGTCATCCCATCACAACGATTGATAAATCCCTCAATTAAAGCGATTTCCTCCCTGAGCAAGTTGAGATCACTTTCCTGAAACTCACTCTCATCCTTGGAATTGGACTTTATATACTCCTCAACCATTTCTATATCTTCTTCCTGGTTTTCAGGGGAATCCTGCAAGAAGCTGTCATCCATATCATTCATTGGATCCCTTTGACCTGAGTTGTTCTCTTGTTCTAAAAATAAAGCTTCCAGTTTATTTAATTTTATGACAATATTGCTTAAACCTTTTCTCATAGCAGAGATAGAGCTACCCAACAAACGCCTGTAGATCATTTTCATCAGGAAAGCCCTGCCAACCATGTTTTCATCTCCCATCCCAACAACCAATGAGCGAAAGGCATAGATATCGTTCCTTTCAAGGTAGTCTGAGATGTCGTTATAGAGGCTTTTTTCCTCTTCGTTCATATTGAAGTTTTCTGTTTTACAGATTCGATCGGTAAATTGGTATTTCATATAAAGTTGAGCGTCTTTTCTCAGGTTTCGGATCATCACATTACTGAGTCTTTCACGGAGTTCTTCACTTTTATCTTCATTCACTGTGGTCCCTCTGGTATCTCCCAGAAAGATCTTTCTGAAATGATGGTAGAGCCCAAGAATATCCCCATTAGGATTAATATAAGACGCCAGAGACCAGAGCTCAAGGATATTGTTTTGTATGGGAGTCGCGGTAAGGAGAAGGACAGGGTGTTTAATGAGTAATTGCCTTAGGTTTCCTGCACGGATCGCTTTTTTTGAGTCAAAAGAATAAGTCCCACTTGTTGAATTGTACCTCTGATAGATGCTTGAGAACATTTCATGAGCTTCATCCACGACAATCAGATCCCAGGGTTTCTTTAATAATGTGTCAATCTTTGAGCTAGCCAACTCTCTCCCGATGATGTAGATTCCATCGGCTGAAATGGCTTGTTCTTTATTTTTGAGTTTCGCAAAAGACCCTGTAGAAATGACCTTTGAGGAAATATTTAATAAATCTTTGAGCTCTATCTGCCACTGAACGGATAGGGAGGTGGGTAGAACTATTAATATATTCCATTTACGCTCTGAAAGGTGCTGTGATATTACGAGACCCGCTTCAATGGTTTTGCCAAGGCCCACTTCATCGGCCAAAATGCAGCCTTTCATATTCTTAATCTTGTCCAGAGCAAACATAACCGCATCAATTTGATGGGGGTTGGCGTCGATTAGCGTTTCTCTAAAGGTTTCGAGGTAGGCTTTATAATCACCAGAAGACCGTAAGAGGTGAAGTTCTTCTATGTATAATCTGGCTTTTACTTTAGAGGGAATGTTATTTAATGAACTCATTTTTATCCTCCGAGTTAAAGCCCTGTTTTAGACAATTAAATGATTATAGAGTATATTATTGCTCTCGTTTATCCTCGAAAAGTACGCTGTTTCATTACAAAAGTCAAGGGAAATGAGGTGGCTTGGGGCAAAATTCGTACTGTTTATCACCTATTTAACTATAATATTCGGTCTTGAGCCTTCCTTAAAGAGTTAAACCCCTTTTCTGACCTTCGATATTAAACAGATATCCTGTCCTTTTCTAAGTGGTAAATGATCATTATTTTATATGGGTGCGAATTCGATTTAGGGTAAAAATCAAGTTTTTCTTAATTTTTGGTAT
>CAJXGR010000192.1 GCA_913053665.1 uncultured Spirochaetia bacterium | reverse complement strand
GTAAGTCCATAGCTCGCTACTGTTCCTGCCCCAACTAACGTACCCATCTTTATGAATGCTCGTCTGTCAATAGTGTTTCCAACAGAATCACTCATGGTTTTTTCCTCCATTTCTTCATTTCATTATTCCATTTTTCCCATTCTTTTTTAGCAAAACGAATTTGTTTGCCCCCCTTATACTTATCCGTAGGGTAATTGTGACAGGCAAAACAACCTGTTTCTTCGTTAACGCTTTGAACCCCTACATAGCCATGGCACTGGTCGCAAAACTTGGCCCGATTTTGATGGCAAGCGATACAACCATTGATCCCCCCCTCGCTTCTTTTCCCCTGCCGAACAACCATATCGCGGACACTCTTGGCACGACCCGGGATAATCCCGGCATGAGAAAGGATATCCCCATGATTCGCAATGATGAAGTCTTCATTGGCCTCAACGGTCATATCCAATTTATGAGACCCAACAATACAATACTTCCCCAAACTTTTATCAGGGTCTTCATGATCGACTTTTACACCTTCGGTGAAAGCATTATAAATGAATGGAGATGCTAAAATAACAAAAAATACAAGGACTGCAAAAAATCCTTTAACTCCTTTGCCCATTGATTTCTCCTTTTTATTGATGTGCTAAGTTATTAAATAGTAGCTATAACCAGGGTACGACCTTATGTTCTACAACGAGATCAACAAACTCGGGGTAGCCAATCACTTTAATGCCCCCCACTGTTTTGCTGATACCTCTTGCGTTAAGATCTTCTTTGAGAGCACAGATCGTATGTTTCTTAAGGGCTTCCTTGATGATGGATTCTAGCTTACTCCCTGCTTGAGCGCCCAAGACGCCATCCTCATAAAGTAATATGGCGTCTTTCTCTTTGGCAAAGGAAAGACAGCTTTCTAAATTATTATGTGAAAAAGGCGATTTATTTACAGTATGAAGCACAATGGATCTCCTTTTAGAATGGGAACAGGATTTCCTGTTCGTCCATCAACTTTTTAATTTCGTCTCTATTAAAATATTGCAGGTTCACGTCAATAAGGTCTTTTTTCGATAGCCCTCTATCTTTCAAGGATTGGTTATCCACATAGAGTTTCTCGACCTCATAATCTTCAAGGGCAAAGTAGGTCTTCATAAATCCTTTGATGCCAATCCCTTCAGTATTCTGTTCGTTTTTGAGGGAGTAAACACCGTCATCGATAAAGAGCATGCTGATGTCCTGATCGTAGGCCGCTGTGATCAATACAACTTCCAGCCCTTCATAAGGATAGATGGATCCATGAGGGGCTTTTCTCATCACAAACATCATCTTTTTCTGTATCATGTCTTCATCTTCTTCCATGGACACACTCCTTTAATCTATAGTATTTAAGTATTAATCACCGAATGTGATCAAACGATCGGCGGCAACGGCCATCTCAACTAGTTGTCCTAAACCGGCGATTTTAGCGTTGTCAATCACGACATCGTCATTGATCCCACGACGTTTAGCGGCGGCAATGCAAACAGTCAGCTTGACTCCTGACCCACCCAGTTCCGACCAGCGTTTGGCAATATTACGATCATCCGAAGGAGGTTCCATCAGCTTTGCAGCGTTGATCACTCCATCATTATAGAAAAAGACGCCTTCAATCTCATGGCCTTTTTCAATGGCCGCTTTGGTAAAGTTATAAGCAGTGTCTGATGCCTCATGGTTGTATGGGCCGTCTAATACGAGAATGGCAATCTTCATCTCTCCTCCTGAGCTACTATTATGAGCTAAATATTTCTTTCTTTTCCTGTCACTTAGCCGTAGGGGCTGGGTAACCCAGCCCCTACGGCTAAGTGTTCAATAGACTTCTGATTATATTATACTTTATTGGTCCCAAGCTGTATAGCATTACTGACCAACTGGTGTATACCCCCCACAATGTCTCGTGGAATATCATAATAGGGTAAAACCGTTGAAAACTGGGCTTTACAAATGGCACAGATCATAGCCATAAAGTTAACCCCATGACTATCCATTACTTGCTTGAGGCTTGTAGCCCGCGGCATAGCTCCCTGTACACGGAGGTCTATGATTTCTTCGCTTAAGAGTCCGCCGCCTCCGCCGCAGCAAAAGGTTTTTTCCTTTGTGGTATTAGGATCCATCTCAACATGATGATTACAAGAAGCGTCAATCAAAGCACGAGGGATATCAAACTGTCCCCCAGGCTTGTCACCCATACGGGAGGCCCGTGCCACATTGCAGGAGTCGTGCATGGTGACCACATATTCGTCATTGGCTTCCTTATCCAGCTTGATAGCCCCCTGCTCAATCAGTCCATTGGTGTACTCACAGATATGAGTCGGTGTTTTATAATCAGGGTCTAAAAAGTCAAAGGGACCGATTAAAGTATTCCAATAACTATAACCCACACGCCAAGCGTGACCACACTCTCCAACAATAATGCGTTTTACCTTAAACTCTCTGGCGATATCGGCAATCCGTTGAGCCACCTTCTGAAGATGCTCTTGGCCTCCTATGAACAAACCAAAGTTGGCAAACTCAGAGGCATAGGAACTAAGTGTCCAGCTCACACCGGCTTGATGAAAGACTTTGGCATAGCCCATCAGCGAGAATATATGAGGTTCACTAAAGACGTCTGCTGAAGGGGTGATGAGTAAAATATCCGATCCTTTTTGATCCAGAGGGATTTTGACCTTCACTCCCGTTTCTTCCTCAATTTCTTCTTCTAAAACCTCTAAGGTACCCACCAGGGCACCTTCCGGGATACCCAGATTATTCCCAGTCGTTTCTACTTTATCAATGATTTCGAGAGTATATTTTTGACCAATGCCAATGGAATGCATGATCTCACGAGCCGCCATGGTCACTTCAGCCGTATCGATTCCGTATGGGCAGAACACAGAACACCTTCTACACTCAGAACATTGATAAAAATAGGTGTACCAGTCCTTTAAGACGTCTTCAGTAAGGGCCTCGGCTCCTGCCAACTTGCCGAATATCTTGCCTGAGAGAGTGTAGTACTTTCGATAGACTTTTCTTAATAAGTCCTGGCGGGCAACGGGCATGTTCTTGGGGTCTTTTGTCCCCAGGTAATAATGACACTTATCCGTGCAGGCTCCACATTTCACACAGATATCCATGAAGACTTTGAGAGACTTGGATTCTTTAAGAAGTTCACCCAAACGAGTGATAGCGATATCATGCCAGTCATCGGGACGGCTACCGGGAAATCCCAAAGGGGTTAGATGTTTCTCTTTAGCAGGGTGACACTTATAATGAGATGTCGCCCCCTCCACAAGTTTTGGAATCTCTATTCTATCTTTAAGCTCTGGAATATTGGTTGGATCGGCCATAATTACAGCTCCTCAGTATAATAAGTCTGGCATAAGGATTATGAGATACTATGTCGTTTTTCACGGGGATTATCTATTTGGTTCAGGGTAGGGCTAAAGAAAATGCCCCCAGAATGCATGAGTTTGCTAAATGGAAAATAGACCAAAAAGAATAATATCAATGAATAATGTACTATAAAGAGTCCGCTATCCGGAAACTTGGCTGGATGGAAGGTCAAGATACCCATTATAAACATCTTGACATCCATTATGTTGGTTCGATAAAAGTATTTCAGCCCAATTCCCGATAGGACAATAGATAATAACAAAAAGAGTATAAAGAAATCCCCAAAAGCTGAAATATACCGAACCCGATCTACCATAAAACGCCGATAAGCCAAGTAAAGTATAGGGACAAGCAGAAACATACCCCCGTAAATACCAGCTTGCTGAAGAATTATAAGAATCTCAGGAATAGGGTCCATGAAGTATCTTAAATGCCTTAGGATGAGCAGGAAAAAAGCAACATGGAGCAGGTATCCACCTAACCATATCCATTTATTTCCTTTAAAGAGGCTCTTAAAAAAGATCACTTCGCTCGCCAGACGACCACTTACACCGATAGCGCTAGTGGGTGCTGGTGTGGTAGGGATTTTCAAGGGGGCCGGGGTGGTTGCGTAGAGCCATATTTTATAAAGAAAGCCGCCTAGAAAAATAACAAGAACAACATAGGTGATGACAGTAAAAATGAGATCAATAGTCATATCTATACTTCAGGCTCTAGAGGGAATATAATTCCCTCATCACCTCTCCTTCTAAATCAGGTTTGATAGTAAGTTTAAAAGTTTTCTTTAACTATAGGTCTAAACACAACCGGTTGGTTTTGGAAGTCCTGCAATCTTACACGCTTGTTTTGCTGGTCCGCCTGGATACAGTTGATAAAGATATTTTGTGTTACCCTTATCTTTACCCAGTTTTTTCCCAATAGCTTTAGTGAGTATACGAATCATGGGAGCGATTTTATACTCAGTGTAATACTCTCTAAGAAAGTTTACGACTTCCCAGTGTGCATCCGTCATATCAATGCCTTCTACTTTTGCGATGAACTCCGCCACTTCCTGGGACCACTGATCCGTATCCTCCATGAAACCGTCTTCATCTGTAGGTATAGTCATACCACTTACTTCTAATGCGCCCATTCTAGGCCTCCTATTAATTATTAGTTTTAAAATAGAGCAGGTTTTAAATTGTCATTCAAAAAAGAAACAAGCTCATTCCTTGAAAAGTTCCAAAAAAATAAAGATTATATATTTTTTGCTTTTACAAGAGATTACTCACAAAGGCATACGCCTTTCTTTCTGAACTATTCAGATGTAACATATCAAATATTTTCATATTAGTCAACAAGAAATTGTTTTTTTAATCAGCTTTATGGAATCCCTTTTTTGGGCTAACTAAAGAGTATAGGACTCGTTGACCTCCTATACTGCAAGGTTTAAACTTTTCTTTGCAAGCCATTATCATCAAATGTTTCAGACGAGCAATTTTCTTACACTTAAGCAGATTATTATTATATACCAAACTGATTTTAAATTGTCCGGTTATAAACCTTTTAGTATATTATAATAATATCTGGGTATTGAGTACTTATCTTTAACTATCTGGGAAGCAATCCTTTGAGTGTATATTCATCCACCAACGGGAAAAGTGAACTAAAGTTTAACAGCTGTTCCGAGGAGTTTTTTTCTTATGGGTGATCTTGTCGACTCCCTTTATTCCATATTTATTATAGATTCAAAGCAGATAACCATCATTCTAAAGCTGTTTCTGGCGTTGTTGTGTGGGGGAATCATTGGTTATGAGAGGGGCCGTCACAGTCAGCCTGCTGGACTCAGGACTCACATTATTATTGCCGTCGGCTCCTGCTTGATCATGGTTTTAAGTATCCATTTGGGTGATCTTTATAATGGAGATCGTACCAGAATCGCGGCTCAAGTGGTGAGTGGAATAGGTTTCCTGGGAGGAGCAGCCATTATACGCTTTAAGTTTGCAGTCAAGGGAGTCACAACGGTTGCTACGATTTGGACCACTGCAGGTATTGGTCTATCCATTGGTGGGGGACTTTATCTAGTGAGCCTGGTGGCCAGTGGGATCGTTATGTTCACGTTGATGGCCCTGAATGTCTGGGAGAGAAAGGTGTTCAAGAAAGGATCCATCAACAAGCTAGTGTTGGAAGCCAATCGAGACCTTGATTTGATCGCAGAAGTCTTTAAATTACTTGACAACTATAATATCGTCATCCGGAATCTGGGTCTGACAGAAGATATCGTCCAGAATCTTATGGAAATCAATGTCACCGTCATCCTTCCGGATCAAATCAGTGTGAAATCTTTATTCTATGATCTATCCAACCTTAAAGGCGTCCTGAAAATCCATTTAGATCAAAAAGATATGGCTTCCATCAAATCTCGCCTACCCTACTAAGAAAGAATGAGGACTATGAAAAAGCCGATTATGGAGTGGTCAACGAAAAGTAATATACCTCGTAAATAATGATCCCATCAACAGCCCCCTGAAAATGGGGGCTTAAATCCCCTCTGGTTTTAACATTGATTCAAATGAATTGTTTTTATTTCCCCATCCACTAAAATTAAGTACATTTAGCTGACAGGTAAATGTCTTATGAAAACAGATAAAGAGTTTTACAAGTTATTTTCAGCGGATCCCAAAAGGCTCTTTGAGCTGATCGGTGACCCGACCCAAGTCGATTACACCATGAAATCCATTACTCTAAAAGACTTGGAGCTTCGAGTGGACGGTTTTTTGGAGTCTGACGACGAGAATGAGCCGGTGTATTTTGTTGAATTTCAAGGCTATCCAGATAAAACCATTTATCACCGTATGGTTAAAGCCATGTCCATTTATGGGGAGACTCATCCAGAGCGTCAAGTCAGAGGAATGATATTATTCACTAAAGAATCTCTTGATCCTAAAACCAGGCCTTGGTATCATTTAACACAGTTTAAAGATCAAGGTTTTAAGGTTTATTACTTTGACGAGATG
>CAJXGR010000191.1 GCA_913053665.1 uncultured Spirochaetia bacterium | reverse complement strand
TTTGAGCCTGTGGATCAGTTTATAGAGACCTTTACACCTTATCTTGACCTCTTAGACAAGGACAAGCCTTTTATGCAGTCGAATAAGATTGTTCATACGGAGCATCAAACAACTCCTGTGAATGAAATGCTTTCTCAATTACCTGCAGGCTCAGGATCAACCTTTTTTTATCACACAATAAATGACTTGAAAATAGATCTAAAGGTTATTTCCCCTATTCTTTTATCAGCAAATCTTTATGTACCTTTAAAAGCTGGACGGGGGCGCTTTAAGGCCTTAAATTCAATACCCCTATACTTTTATCTGGGAGGCAATAATCTCAAAGAAACTCTTGTCCTAAATACCCTAACACAAGGCTTTCTGAAAGATTCAGTCATAGATTCAGGATTTTCTGCTCCTGTAAATGATGTTGATGAACTCCTTTCCTTTGATGACGGTGAAATTACCCCTAATAATATTTCTCAGCTAGCTGGATTGAACTGGCGATCCCGTAAAATAAAGATAGAAGTAAAAAATGAAGAATCCGACTGTTCTCTGAGTGGAAAACCCATAGATCATTTTGTAGAAAGCATCTATTATAAATCAGGGGCGAAATGCAAGGAAGGAACATATTGGTGGGACTCGATGGTAGCGAAGAAGATGGTCCAGTCAGAAAAAAATGAGACTAATCATTACAATCTAACGGCTGATAGCTTTAGCCCTGTCTGGAAAGGTTATATTACCTATCTCATAGGCCAAATTGAAACAAAAAAAACAAGTGAAGTCAAGTGGTACAAGCCTTTAGTTCTTAAACAATATGATGGGCTAGTCAATCGTTATGATGAACTCCCTGAAAATATACCTGTAAAAGCCTTTGGATACACTTATAAAGGTGGGCAAGCTATGAATACCTTTGTAGAAGAGGAACTTCCCTACTATCACAGTATGATAGATAACACTGAACTGCTATCTGATGTTGAGGCCATTCTGAAAAAAACCAATGATTGTTCTTTCGCCTTAAAAAAGTCCCTCAATAAGCTAAGACGGGATGAAAAAAACTCTAAAGGTGATTGGATGGATGATGGAGAGGCCTACCAGTTCTGGAAAGGCCTTGAGCAGAACTTTAAAGACACCCTCTACGCCATGGCCACTGAAAGAGTAGATTCTATCCAATTAACCCTCCAGTGGATGGATAAGCTTGAACAATATACCAAAAATGAGTTTGATAGGCTATCGAGCCGATGCCCTCTCTCAGGACGTGGTCTGGAAAAGCTAGTCAAAGCTAAAAAAGCTTTGACTGATGGGCTTTATAAAATCTTTAAAGCATATAAAGGAGGACAGAATGAGTGATTACATCCGAAAGTTTGTGAAACGCTTAAATGACGACTTAAGAGATACCGATTTGTCCCGGCTCAGGAGAGCGTCTAACGATCCATCCAACGATCCAAGGATATTTGATATTCTTGCCCGACTCACCTTTGACATGCCCAAACAGCTAAAAACAAGTTTGGACTTAATAGCCACCCTATACGCCCTCGCCTACCAGTGTCCTGAAAGGAATATAGAACGTTTTAATCTGGGAAAGACCTTAAAGGACAAAGGATGGACGGATCTCAGGTTCAGAGCTTTACTCAACACAGACAGAGAGAATCTTAACTTTCGTCTGAGGCAGGTTTTTAAGTTTATCAACAGCAAGGGAGCTGTTCTAAACTGGGAAACCATCACAAACCACATCTTAAGCTGGAGCCACCCAAAGAAGTGGGTCCAGAGAACATGGGCGGAAGGTTTTTTTGCCCCGGAACTTTCAGACAATCAGGAAATTAAGGAGACACATCATGTTAATTGAAATCCACATTCTTCAAAATCACAGTCCATCCAATTTAAATCGTGACGATACGGGAAGCCCAAAGGACGCTTTCTTTGGGGGTTTCAAGAGGGCGAGAATCTCCAGCCAGTGTATCAAAAGGAGTATCCGTAAGGGAGTATCTTTTAGCACCCCTTTGGAAGATTATATTGGCCAGAGAACAAGAAAAATGCCTGTCTATGTCAAAGAAAAACTAATGAAAGAACATGGCATAGAAGAAATGCAGGCTCAAGCAATAGCTGAGCAGCTGGTTGACATAGGAAAAAGTGATAAAAAAGAAAAAAAGAAAAAGGAGAAAGTCAAACTGGAAACTCAACTCATCTTTTTTGACCGGGCTGAACTGGATGCTATGGTTGAGAAAAGTGCTGAGCTTTGTAAGGGAGAAGATCTAGACAAATTAACTTCCAGCCAACTCAATGATCAATTAAAACCCATTATGGATGATGTACAAAGACGTTCTGTAGATCTAGCATTATTCGGTCGCATGACCACGGGGGACTTTCTGGAAGACGTGGAGGCCAGTATGCAGGTGGCCCACGCCATTGGTACAGCGAAAATGGACAATGAGTATGACTTCTTTACCGCTGTGGATGACCTAAATGTCGGTGGGGATACTATGGAAGAGCATGGGGCAGGGCATATTGGCGATGTCGAGTTCACCAGCACCACCTACTACAAATACTTCAATTGTGATTTTAACGAACTCCAAAAAAACCTTGGGGGAGACAGGGATTTAACTGAGAAAACCATTCACAGCTTTATCCGAGCCGCCGCATTAAGTTCCCCAACAGGCAAACAAAATACTTTTGCTTCTCACCACATTCCTGATGTGCTTTACATCGAAATCAAAGAGCAAAAAATCCCCCTATCCTATGCCAATGCCTTTGTAAAACCTGTTCTGGCCAATCATAAACGGTCTCTCACTGAGGTCTCGGCAGATGCTCTGATGAGCTATATCGCTCAGGTGAAAACCGCTTATCCCATCCCAACAACCACAGGCTATCTCACTCTGGTGAAGGACTTTAAGCCGGACGGCAAAGAATGCAAATCTATAGATGTACTGGCGGACTGGGTGATTCAGGAAATCCAACAGATGGACAAAGCGTCTCAGTGAGGAGTAAAAATTATGAATTACATTATACTTCGACTGGAAGGCCCCATTCAGTCCTGGGGGGAAAAGTCCTTTTGGGATGAACGAGATACCAGCTCCATGCCCACTAAAAGTGCTGTCATTGGTATGATCGCCGGTTGCATGGGTTTATCCAGAGACTCAGATAAAATCCAGGAACTCTATGACAAGACAACTTTTTCCGTGAGATTGGATGACCCAGGGCAAATCCTGAGGGATTATCAGACCATTGAAAACACCAAAAAAGCTGATGGGCCGATCAATAAGAATATGGTGGTGTCGCCAAGATATTATCTGGTGGACGCCAGCTTTTTAGTGGCCTTGGGGGTCAAGTCCCAATCTTTTCTTCAGGAGATTGCAACAGCCCTTAAAAATCCCCATTGGCCTCCCTACCTTGGGAGAAAGTGTTGTATCCCCTCTTTCCCTGTCTATGTGGATGCTATAGAAAAAGACAACCCAATAGATGCTCTCTGGAACAAAAACTATCCCATCAGGTCTTACACAAAGCCTTCTCAGACCATTGAACTCAATGTAGAAGGACTTGAATCCACCAGCAGGCCCTATAGGAAAAGAGATGTTTATGGGAGAACTCGATTCTTCAAATACCGCTTTGTTCATGGGGTATTTAAAGAATCTCAAGACTTTCCCAAACAAAATATTATTGAGGAGTTTAAAAATGAATCTCTCACTCATTAAACTAAAGCAGGATATGAAAAATAACAGCATTCTCAATAGTCCTTATAGAACCCACCAGGCTTTGTGGGAAGCTTTTGGCGGGGGGGAGCGGGATTTCCTTTTCCGAACAGAGAAAAGTATAAAAGACCATTCCCCCTGGCAGATTTATCTCCTCTCAAACAGGGATCCAGACTTTAAACGCATGGTGAACAAGACTCCTCTCAATGTGGAAGGCTATTCTACAAAGGACTTTAACCCAAAGCTTCAGGATCATCAAGAGCTGAAGTTTTATTTGAGGGCTAATCCAACAGTGAAGCAAAATAAAAAAAGGCATTGTCTCGTCCTTGAGGAAGATCTCATTGGTTGGATCAGGCGAAAGGGAGAGGCCCATGGCTTTTTCCCTGAATCCATCAGTTTAAGGAATAAAATGAGATATAAAAGTTATCCCAAGGAAAAACCCCCCATCAGTCACTGGGGCATTGATTTTGAGGGCATCCTTCTAATCCGTGACCTGAGTTTATTTGTGGAAGCCTTAAGGAATGGTTTGGGTTCGGCAAAGGCCTTTGGATTTGGGCTTTTGAGCGTTATGAGACCATGAAAGTGGATTTACAAGCCTTTGCCAGGTTTGACGAACGATCTCCTTTCCTATTCACTGAACATTCTATTATTGTTCAGGAAGAAAAGTCTATTGCTATTCTTGATAAAGAGGGGAGGATCCCTATTCCAATTTGTACGATTGCTTGTCTCCTATTGGGTCCCGGAACAAAAATCACTCATCAAGCAGTTCTCAACGCTGTTGAAGGAGGCTGTACATTGTTTTGGACGGGTGAAGAAGGGATTCGCTTCTATGCAGCAGGCCATGAGTTTTATGGGAAGAGTCAAAACCTACTTTCTCAGGTCATCCTTTTTGCTGAGGAAAACAAAAGAATAGGAATTGCCAGGAAGTTATATCAGATGAGGTTTAAAGAGATTATCCCGGCTGATTATAACTTGAATCAGATTAGGGGACTGGAAGGCAATCGTGTGAGGTCTGCCTATAAAGCATTAGCCAAGGAATATGACATCGAATGGAAGGGAAGGGATTATGACAGGCAAAACTGGAAGGCAACGAACCCTATTAATCGGGCTATTACCTGTGCCAATGCTTGTTTGTATGGTATTTCAACAGCCGCTATTCTTGCCCTGGGTTTTTCGCCCCAGATAGGATTTGTACACACTGGCTTTTCAACAGCTTTCACCTGTGATATTGCTGACCTCTACAAGGTTTCCGAGTTCCTGCCTATCGCATTTCGTGTAACTGCAGAGGGGTCTCAGGATATAGAGCCTAGAGTCCGTTATGCCTGTCGGGATTTTATTAGAGAGAGCCATTTCATGCGTCGAATAGTAAAAGATTTAAAGAGGATATTTGATGACAGTATTGATACTTGAGAAGGCGTCCAAATCTCTTAGAGGGGAACTGAGTCGCTGGCTGATTCAGATAAAAGTAGGTGTCTATGTGGGAAAGATTTCTGGGAGGCTGAGGGAGAAGATTCTATCCTATAAGACAGCACAGAATGCTACGATGGTCTATAGCAGTAATACGGATCAGGGCTTTAAGGTTTGGCACACGGGTGAGACAAAGATGGAGATTGTTGACATGGATGGTTTTATTTTGACAAAAATCAAAAAACCTTGATTCCCTCTTTGACAATTGGATAGAATGTATTATTATTTTAGGGTCTTCCCCACGTGAGTGGGGGTTAACCCCAGGTGATAGCCATGGGAATAAAGGCTAACAGGAAGGCGAAAAGAGCTTTGTTAGCCAGGGAAATCCCTGAGGCAGGCAGACCGGTCGCCTTACCCACGCTCTCAATGATGGTGTAACTCGAGTCTATGGATAAGCTGTCCTGTGGACTGGAAAGGATTTTCTTTTCGATGGCCATGACTTGAAGATAGTATTTCTCGTTTTGCTTCTTGTATTTTAGGGTGAGCCAGGGCCTTGACTTCCTGTACTGACGGATGAGTGTTTTATTTTCCCGGATGCCTTCTTTCAGACGGCTTTTTTGCTCTTCAAAGATCTTGAGACTTAAGTGATGAGCCTTCTTTTTCTCTTCTGATAGAGTTCTCACCCCTGTGTTGACCCGTTGATTCCTTTCTGACAAGTCCACCTGGACGGCAAAGTTCACGAACATCGAAAAGGCCAGGATCGTAAAGGAAGTCATCCCGAAAAGAACTTTGGCAAAGACTTCCTTCGATTTAAAGAAGGCATAGTGAGACAGGAACTCGAAAAAGAGGATCGCTACCAGGAAACATCCTCCCAGTAAGGGACTGTTCAGTTCTTCACTGAAGTATTTCTTTTGGAAAAAGAATATAAGGATCAGGATACTCATCAAACAGCCTATGAGTATTACTTTCAGCTTTTTACTCATCATAAATCTCCTCCTTTTTTATTTATCTTTCCTTGAGCCACTAAGCCATCTGATTTCTTGTTTCCAAACCAAAGACCTGAACCCTCTGACTGATACCGTGAAGCTTTTCAGGACACAAAGTCAGGATATCCTCCTCAAGGATCGCCCCGAAAAAGACTTCCCACTCAATGTTTTTCTGCTTCAATCTTGTTTTTATTAACCTGAGATATTCTCCAGAACCAAGATAGCTTTCATTTTTCTCCAAATAGTTATGGATGCAGTCACTCATTTCGCGACTCGCTTGGCCGCTCAGGGCCACAGTTGAATGATTCCTTTTTCTGAAGGGCCGTTTTGACCGAAGAAG
>CAJXGR010000190.1 GCA_913053665.1 uncultured Spirochaetia bacterium | reverse complement strand
CCTCCCTTTGGCAAAGGGAGGTTGGGAGGGATTTTTTAAATAATATGTCCACACTTCCTTTCCTCTCTTTGTCCTCGAACTTCTCAATTATCTCCATATCCACCAGGTTTTCATATAGTTCAAATATTGATTTCTTTATTAAGGTTGATTTATCAACTCCCAAATTGTCAGACAACTCTTTTAAAATTTTTTCTTCCTCTTTATTCAGCCTGACGGGTATCACTCCCATCTTTTATATACCTCCTCTCTTTTAGCAATAGAGATAACGTAATAATTTTTATCCTCTATGTAAAATATCGCTCTGTACTTACCCTTCCGCAAACGATAGTATGCCCTTTCTTCTGTAGATTTTAGTTTCCTTGCCTTGTATCCCTAATCTTGGCTGTCATAGTATGCTATAATCATACAACTTTATCAATTTTATTTTCGGTAGTGTCAATAGTTTTGCATAGTGTCCCGGAAGTTCATCGAAGTGTGCAGATTATATCTCTTTTGTTTCTATTGTTGAGTGGGATATGCCAAAATCATTTTCCAACATATGTCTGACTTTTTCCTTTGCAGATTCATGTTCCACACTACTCAAAAGTATGTGGGCTTCGAAAAACTTTTTTTTATCATCAAGCTGCCATACATGAATATGCTCTACTTCGTGAACATTCTCTATCTTTTCTAATGAGGTCTTAATTTCATCTATGTTAATTCCTTCTGGAACTGCTTGCATGATTATTAATATAGATTTTTTGTAATAGTTCAGTACCCCCTCCCCCTAACCCCCTCCCGCCAGGGGTACTTGATAGTGCATTCCTCTCTGGCAAGGCAGCACCCCCTTTGTTCCCTCCCCCTTGACGGGGGAGGGTCAGGGTGGGGGTGAACTATTACGATTTTTTTAGCAGTATCATTCCATGATAGATTACATAAATTGAAATTCCGATTGTGGCTATGACATCAAAAACATAAAGCTGATAGGTTATAATTAATATGCCTGCAATGATAACGACAAGAGAAGCAAGAGCATCGGATATGTTATGAATAAAAGCGGCTCTGATATTCATGTTTTCCTTTGCTCCAGCCTTATAGGTTAATAATGCTGTACCTATATCTACTACTAATACATAAATTACATAAATTAGGGACGTTGTTGCATACTATGCATAACTTATACATTAGTAAGCTCCGCCTCATTCATTACCGCTGGTTCGATTTCACTGCACTGACTTGTTAGACTTTTTTGGTCTTGGGGCAGGTGTACCGTACAACATTCCCTCAGCACTTATATCCTCAGAGGTGGTCGGGAAAAACTAGACAGGGACAAAAGTGATAAAGCTGCTCTAAAACAGGAAGGAAAAAGGAGGAGCAGAGATGGCAAGAAGGCCGAGAAGGAACCACGGAGCGAGATACAAGGCAAAGGTAGCGATGGAAGCACTGAAGGGAGAACAGACGGTAATAGAACTATGCGAAAGGTACGAGGTACATCCGAATCAGATCAGCAAGTGGAAGAAGCAGCTACAGGAAGGGGCCGAAGAAGTATTTGCAAAGGAAAGGAAGGGAGAGGAGGGGCCTAAGGTCAAGGAGTTACACGCGAAGATTGGACAGTTAACAATGGAGAACGATTTTTTATCAGTCGCGCTCGGGCGCATAGCCGAGCCGGGCGCGAAAAGATGATAGATGGGGAGCATGAATTACCACTGACGCGACAAAGCGAGATATTGGGGCTGTCACGTTCGAGCCTATACTACAAAGCGGTTTTGGAGAGCGAGAGAGACATAGAGCTGATGCGACACATAGACGAGATCCACTTAAAGTATCCCTTTTACGGGTCCAGGAGAATCCGGGATGAACTGTGTGGCATGGGCTACAAAGTAGGGCGTGAGCATGTCAGGACCTTGATGAAGAAGATGGGAATAGAGGCCCTGTATAGAAAGCCACGTCTGTCAAAAGCCAATAGTGACCACAAGGTTTATCCGTATTTACTGAGGGGCCTTGAGATCAGCCGAGCCAATCAGGTCTGGGCGGCAGATATAACCTACATACCGATGGCGAAGGGGTTTTGCTATCTTGTAGCCATCATGGATTGGACAAGTCGGCGGGTGCTGTCCTGGCGGCTTTCAAACACCTTGGACACCATGTTCTGCACCGAGGCGCTTGAAGAGGCGCTTGTGAAATTCGGGAACCCGGAGATATTCAATACTGACCAAGGCAGCCAGTTCACATCGGAGGAGTTTACAGAGATACTCATATCACAGGGTATCAGTATAAGTATGGATGGCAGGGGCCGATGGATGGATAATGTCTTTATCGAGCGGCTCTGGAGAAGTGTAAAGTACGAGGAGGTGTATCTGAAGGCTTATGACTCGGTAAGGGAGGCCCGTCAGGGACTTAAAACGTATTTCGAGTTCTATAACCATAAGCGTCGGCATCAGAGCCTTGACCGGAGGACCCCAAATGTTGTTTACTGCAGTATGCTGCCTCAGAAGTGGGTGGCAGCATGAACAGGCAGCTTATCACTTATAAATCGCTTCTCCCTGTCCAAACAAACCCGACCACCTCTCTCATCAATATCGGGCCAACGTATCCCCTCACCATCTCCGATAATTTCATAATGTGCCCGCTGCTCAGGTGTAGCCTCTGATAATCTCCATGACCATGCAAGAGGAACGCTAATGGTTCGTCCGTCAACAAGATATGCTGTAATTGTGTCGTCAGTAACCTCCACATCTTTAATTTTAATCTCCTGGAGCTTAACCACAGTGTTCATGCCATGCCTCCGTTATTATGTCTCTCTTGTTATAAATAATCTCTCGAATAGCATTCAACTCCTTTGGTGAAAAGCCGCTATTTTTACATAAAGCAATCGGCTCTAACCAAAACTTGCAAGTCATATTTTCTCTTTGAATATGTATATGTTATTGTATGAGTTTTGTCAAAATAAATCTTCTTTTTAATCAGCATACCAAAGCTGCAATCAGGCAAGTGAACCACTATCCGCTCGTATTATTCTTTAAAAGCATAACAAGTTATTATACAGTTTTCCGTATAATACCAAAAAAAATATCAAATCCCCCGCCCCCCTTTACTAAAGGGGGATGAAGTATTACACGATATATGATATAATATTTATGGTGAGCGGTGACTACTGGTCCAAGTACCGGTTCGAGGTCTAAGACCGGGGCGTTAGGACATGATCCTGATTATCAGGAGCGCCGACCTCAGTGTAGCACCGTCTCACCACTCTTATCCCCCTGCCCTTTTTATAAATGCCTCAAGAATTAAAGTAAAGAACGTCCGGGGTCGCGTCTTAAATATTAAGTTTAGATATTGCCTCGGCTTCATCATAAATGAATACTTAATAATTAAGATGTGTTCCTGAAATTTGTAATTTCTCTCTGCTGAAGAGGCTGAAGAGGCTGGAGAGGCGCTGAGGCCGGGAGGAAAAGAACCTGTCTGTTATCGTGTATCCGTGTATTACACTGTTTGTCAATTTTTTTAACCAAAAACCCGGGGAGCGACAGTCATAAAAGTTTAAAGTGTCTTAGTGTGGGTGGCTCCTCAAGTTATTTCAAATTTCTTTCAACCCAATAGTCTGGTTTCCGATGTTGGTGTGCTACCGCAATCACAAAAACATGATCTTCTTCTATCGAATACAGAAGTTTGTATGGGAACCTGTGAAGCAGGCATTTTCTTACATCGCCCCGTTCGGTTGACCATGCTTGAGGATATTCGACAATTCGCAGTGCGGCCATTCTAACTTCTTCCCTGAATCCTTTACCAAGCCCCGTATATTCAAGCTCATAATAATGGACAGCATCTTCCAACTCCTGCTTCGCGTACTTTGAAAATATGACTTGCATTATTCTTCTTTGAATATCTCCTCCATCGGGATACCCTCCAGCCTTCCTTCTCTATAAGCCTTAAGCCTTTTTTCTGCTTCCTCTGCCCATATCTCATCCAGTTTCTTATCCGGCTCATCAAGACTTTTTATTAAACCTTCTATGAGCGTAAATCTTTCTTCCGGCTTAAGCCTCAAAGCCTGCTCAAGGATTTGTTTCGTACTCATAGCATTTCACCTCTCTTTCTTGAAACATACACTGATTGGCAAGCAAATATACCTTGATATAATGATATTGAAAGCCTGTCAGGGAATATTTACTTTTGCACTATATATCATTTTCTATGTGTACTAAGCAAGGTCTTCCCACTCAAAATAGCGAGGAACCAATTTTATCTTAAGCAACTGCTAATTTCTCTTCGTTTTGAATAATTATTTTGGGATCTGGATTTGGAGGTGGAACCGGCAACTCCTGCTCTTTTAACAACTGGACATGCTCCTTCATTCCCCACTTTGCCTTATAGATACAATCTTCAATAGAATGTCCTATCCCTGAAAACCCCTCTAAATCCGGAGAATAAAACCCAAAATAATCAGGCTCTCTTGTAGCCTCAATTACTAATGAATATTCTAACTCTATCATTGTTGCTCCTTTTACTTCTTTTTTATACCTGCTGCTTTAAGTACAGCATGACAGGTTCCTTTTGGTACCTCCTTTGAACCATGATAATCAACCCGAATCAATTTATCCCATCCAGGTTTACCATAATATCGTATTGAACCTTTCTCCTTTACTATTCTGAATCCTTGTTGCTCAAGAAGTCTAATAAGTTCACTGAATTTCATATTTTTTTATTTTACCATAACAAGTTAATATACAGTTTTCTGTATACTAACAAAATCACGATAAAAAAAGGCCAACCATAAAACTCAACAGGCAGGGGCAACAGATTTTTTCTTGATTTCCAAGTAGTTGCTATGTTTAAATTGTTGAATGCCCTGCATATCACCCGTTTTGTAATGATATTCAGAACACTGAATTCTCAGCGGTGGCTATTTGCCGCTGGAATGAGTTGTCATGGAGAAACTTTTTCTATCTCTTTGCTGTGTTCATATAAAAATTCAGGATCCAAATCTACATGATTATCCCATTCTATTGCGTCAAAATTAACCCTTACAGTTTTAAATTTATTGGGGTCTTTTAACTCTGAAAACTTTCCCAAAGACAAATATGGCTTTAAATCAAATATCCTCTCTTCTCCATTTTCAAATTCTAATAGAACTTCATATCCATCTAAAGCCTTTACTGATTTAATTCCAATATACATAATTACCTCCCTTATTTAAGGGGTTCAATTTTAAAAGGTAACTCACCTTTTGATGCCAGTTTCCAGTTTGCAATAAGCTCATCTTTATGAAGCTCTGCCCATGCCAATACTAACCGCGTCTGTTTCTTTGGTAAATTACCATCAATTAATTCACATTTTTGAATATCAAAAATAGCTTTATAATCCTGATAGTACGCGTGAAAATGTGGAGGATTATGTTCCCCTGGAGCACAATAGATTCTAATTATGATGCCGTAAAACATTGATATCGTTGGCATATATTCATTTTACCACGTTATCCAGCTTTTTTTTCTACAAGGTCTCCTTCAACATAACGATGAATCATAGCTGAAATTAACGTTTGATATGGAATTCCCATCTCCATTGCTTTTTTTTGAATGCCTTTTAAATCATGTTCATATAATCTAATTGTAATTCTGCAGTCTTTTTTGAATGTATTTTCAGCCGCTTTTTTAATTTCCTTTAATTCTTTCTTTGAAGGTGCTTTAGTTTTTAATAAGCCATTCTCATAAGCTGATAAAATATCTTTTTCTTCTTTATCTAATTTCATGTTATTCCTCCAATTCTTTTTTGTAATCCTTTGTTGCTTTTCTGCTTGGGATAATTGTTTTTAAATAAATTTGATTCCTTTGTTTTAAATGAGGAACTAAATAAATATAATCATCTACTATTACAAAGTAAATTTTCTGGCCGGGATATCTGATTTGATCTGGATGATCGGCAATTTTCCATAAATCACCTTGTAATAAATGGAATATTATTTGTTCAAAAGATATTTTTCTTTCCTTTTTTAGCCATTCATTTTTATTTGAGTCCCATTCGAACTTCATACTATTATTGTATGCCTATTGTATGTACAAAATCAAGTCAAATTCATATTATTCTTAGGGATAACAAGTTATTACAGTTTTCCGTATAATAACAAAATCACCACAAAAAAAATGTCAAACCATAAAAGTCAACGGGCAGGGCAACGGGGTTTTTTTCTTGATTTTCATGCACTTACTATATTTGAGCAGTTGCATATCACCCGTTTTGTAATGATATACAGAAATCTGGATATCTACCATGCTCGATATTTCTCTCTGTCAGTTCACGGTTGAAGCTCTAAAATCCCCCCTACCCCCCTTTACTAAAGGGGGCTGACCTGATGAAGTATTACACGATATGTGATATAATATTTAT
Source organism: uncultured Spirochaetia bacterium (assembly GCA_913053665.1). Classification (GTDB taxonomy): domain Bacteria; phylum Spirochaetota; class UBA6919; order UBA6919; family UBA6919; genus CAJXGR01. The sequence goes on along the minus strand of CAJXGR010000190.1, from coordinate 101 downwards.
GGTGAGCGGTGACTACTGGTCCAGGTAACCGGTTCGAGGTCTAAGGCCGGGGCGTTAGGACATGATCCTGATTATCAGGAGCGCCGACCTCAGTGTAGCAC
>CAJXGR010000189.1 GCA_913053665.1 uncultured Spirochaetia bacterium | reverse complement strand
TGGGTTTCTCTAAGCCTAGTGAACGTTTCCCTAGAAGGGGTAAAATATGTCCGAGATAGGTTTTCCCACCGGGATGACGTGTATGTTTCGTGCCAAAGCTTGCGAACTTGCTCTCTGGCATGAGCAGGATGTATGCCGGGATCAGTGTCATTGTCAGTACCCAGGCAACGATCACACCTATACTCACAAAGATTCCCAGAACTTACATTGGGGGCAGAGGGATCAGGGCAAGGGCTCCGAAGCCGATAGCTGTCGTCACGGATGTAAGGAGCATGGGTTCGGCTAATTCTGACATAACAAATTGGATCGCTTTCTTACGATCTTTAAATTGGGGATAGCGATCATAAAAGTCTGAGAGAATATGAATGGCATCAAGAACCGCTATGGGCATGATAAAAATAGGGATCATCGATGAGAGAATATGAATGGCATTGCCAGTCACGATCAATAAACCCATTGTGACTATTGCAGAAACAATAGCAATAATCATGGGGGAAATGACTAAAGTGATATTTCTGAAGAAAAACCATAATGATCCAAAAATAAGGATCATGGCAAGGGGTGTTGTAATCGCCATTTGCTGAAACATCTCGATTGCAAATGTGTCTTGGGCTACTGCCAGGCCTGTTATGAAAAACTCATCCTCATCATCATAAGAGGCAATTCTTTTCTTTAGTAATGCTGATATTTTATAACTGACATGTTTGGATGACAGGGGGATATAGAGGGCCAAAGCCTGCCCATCGGATGAAGAGAGACTTCCTTTAAGGATAGGCTGTTTTTGAATCTTTCTAAATACTTCAAGGGCTTCTGCTTCTGTGGTGGGGGGTTTAGGCATGAGCCAATTGAATTTAACGGTTCCTGGGCCTCCCTGTTCGATATTATCCACATTAGAAGGGGAAATCAACTCGACGCCAAGCACTCCTTCCGTCTTATTGTTCTTATCCTTCCATTGAAGGCTTTTTGCATAGGTTGCGAGGTCATAAACCTTGTTGAGAGTCTTTTTGTTAAAAACACCATTTTTATGGGTTTTGTTTACAACCCCAATAGCCATTAAATCAAATACACCAAACTCTTTCTTTTTAGCTCGATGGGTCACTCTGACCGGTGCATCGTAAGCCAGCATACTCTCAGGATCTGTGTCAATCGTTAAAGGATGCAGGATATTTGCAAACTTCTCTGTCAGCATTGGAAGGGCCACCAAGATAATTATGACAAGAGTTATTATGGCTGTTGTCCAAATATATATTTTTGGGGACTTGATTGCTTTTTCAGCTAATCGATTCATTTCTATTCCTCGTATTTAATTTTGCTTTAGTAAAAGTGCGTATAATATACTAAAAAGTTTATGAAATGTCTTATGTTTTACTTTTTTTAAAGTTTTCATTACACCCAACCGATTACGAAATGTCAGTTGTAGGGGCCGAGTCACCCAGCCCCTACAATATAGTGGGTCATGCGACAGATTCCGCCGGGTCGCCTCTAAACATCACATAAGCCTTGAAGAAGCAATATACTAAATGAGTTCCGAAAAACAGGACAAATGATTAGACCTTTCTGGCCACCATGATCACCGGAGCGATACGGCCTTTTTCCATACTGTCCAATACATTCTTGAACTTCTCCGGGGTGCTGGCTCCCATCACAAGATTAACCCCAAGAGGTGGGGGTCCATCCGCTGATGCAGCCAAACCTTTTCTTAAAAAGTTGATACCCATTTCCGTACGGTCTTCCTCTTCCTTTATCTCAAATCCTGCATCAGATAAAAGAGTTTTCATTTCATCGGGAGTCGTGAGATGACTGGTTTCAGCCGTTTCCGCCCAGGGCAAAGGGAATACAAGGCTTTCATCATTTTTCTTCATCAGATCATAGATGCAGAGGGCGGCACCGGGCTTCATCACCCTGGCAATCTCCTTATAGAGGGTCACACGATCTCCGATGTTCATGGCCACATGGATTGTGATCGCCCCACCAAAGCTTCCCTGTTCAAAGGGCATTTCGAGGGCACTGGCCGCTTCAAAGCTCACCTGATTGCTGAGTCCAGTGCGATCTGTCAGTACTTTTGCGACCGAAATGAACTCAGGTGTCAGGTCAATCCCCGTAACCCGACAGCCGACTTCTGAGGCGATGTAACGTGCACAGCCTCCTATCCCACAGCCGATGTCCAGAATGTGCTGATCCTTGTATAGAGACATCTTGTCCACGGCATAGCTGGTGGCATCCCTTCCTCCAATATGAAACTCATCAACAGGGGCCAAATCATTGGGTTTCAGGTTGTTTATATCCACACCAGCCTCCTTTAATCCTGCCAATATGCGTTCTAATAAGCTGTCATCTCCGTAATGTTGGGCCACAGCCCTTTCCATTGATTTCATAATCATCCTCCATAATGTTATTCAGTAAATAGATGTTTAGGACCACTGTGTTATAGGCTTGGGATCCAGTTCGTCATCTACGTAAATAATATCTACTTTTTCATTAAAAAAGCAATACAGGTCTTTGATTTTAGGACACTCAGCAACAGGATCCGGATAACCCCAAACGATGTTCTCAAAAACCCTGTCGCTCACTTTAGCCGTCCAGTAGGAGGCCAGGCCTTTATAAGGACACTGAGTATTTAGTTCACTCGCCTCCAGAAGATCCATCCGGACATCTTCTTTTGGGATATAATAACGTGTCGGGAAACCTGTTTCAAATAGAAGCCGTGGTTGTTTGCTGTCTGCTACAACCTCTCCGCCTATTATAACCTTCACATGACGAGAACTGGATAGCACATCCACCCTGTGGTAGGGGTCTCGCAAATGAACATAGACCTCTTCTTCCTCTTCAAACCACTTATTCATAGCTTTCCACTCAAACTGGATATGGCCTTTTAATATATCCCACTCCTTCGGCGGATTCGTGAACTCCCAGGCAGCCCTTTCCAATATGGAATCGTCCATTTCTATATCCCAATAAGTCACCTCACCCGCTTGATCCGTTTGTATAGATCGATCACTGGGTTTCAGCCTGCCCATACGGACATCTTCTTTTGGGAAAGAATAGATAGGTATTTTTCGATCTTTTAGCCACAATATCATGACCTTCTTACTATTTACAATGGTCTCTTCCTCTAAAACACCACGCACCCATCGTCTTGACCCTTCAAGCCTAACGATAACCGTTTGGGACGATATATCAACCCGCCCACTGAGGGGTTGCGTCTTGCTCTCTTGTAACACGCTTTTTTCTTTCATAGTTTTTACCCTTTTGTTTAGCTTAAATGCTCATAGTCTCCTTCAGTTATGTTTATAACACTTTTGTTTGATGCCTTCACCTTAAAAAGTCTTTTCTCAAACAACTTGATGAGGGCTGGTAGAATGAGTAATGTGGCAATTCCAGCAAGTAGTAAGATACCTGATATTAATACTCCCGTTGTTTGGTAGGGCACCAATGGACTAAAAAGTAAAGGCATAAAGCCGATCCCTACAACGATCACGTTGCGTGTGATCGCTGTGGACGGCTCTCCAAATACAGCAGGAATGGTTTCTTTCCAACTGGTATGATTCTCCCGTAGTTCTTTACTGCGTACAATAAAATGGATCGCATAATCCACGGCTAGACCAAGACTAATGGCTGAGAAATAGGCTAAAGGGGCGTCCAGATCGCCGCTTATCATACCAGCAATCCCATAAATCACTATTGCAGAAAAGGTTAGTGGGATCATGGCCAATAATCCCCACAAGAACGATCTGAATAGTATAATCAGTGTCACAAAGATAATGAGAAAGGAGGCTCCAAAAGCTTTAACCATCCCAAGAGTTATGTAATCCTGCCAGGTGATATTGATATGAGTCAAACCAAACCATTTGTGATCCAGCTTTACAGGGGGCGGATTGCTTATAAGATATTGGTTCACAAGTTTTTCTATTCTTGTTAAGTCCTGATTATCCCCGCTTTTCAGTTGAAACCAGATATTCGCTTCCTGATAGTTCGGCGTCACATAATGCCAGAGATCATTGGGTCGATGACTGTTCTGGAAGGTGATCAAAGTCTGTGCCACAGCCCCACGACTGTCGGGGATACGATATTGCTTCTAATCGCCGCTAAACAATTCTCGGTGGACTGTTTTGATAATTTCAGTCACTGCAATGGTTTTCCCCAGCGTCTTCTTATTATTGTCAATGATATAACTTTGCAGGTTACTGACGTATGTCAGCAGTTCAGGGTCTTTAAATGCTCCGGTCTGATCAGCTTTGAGGGACATATAGGCCATGTAACTCCCTGCAAACCTCTCATTGAGCACTTTATCTGCCTGACGGAGTTCATGGGACTCGGTAAACCATTTCATTGGGTTGTCATTGGGTCTAAGACGGCTCGCCCCATAAATAGAACTGATAGTTATTACAATCATGAGCAGAACAATGGGTTTGGCATAGCGCAGGGAGCCGTGACCTAATTTTCCCAGGACCCGACCCAAATAAGTACTTTTCTCTGACTTGCCAGGGTGTTCGGTACCGAATTTCGCAAACTTACGCTCCGGCATGAGCATGATATAGGCTGGAACAATGGTCATGGTGAAAAACCATGCAATGAGCACTCCCACACTGATGAACGCCCCAAAAACCTGTAGGGGTGGGAGAGGCATCAACAGGATAGCGGCAAAACCAATAGCTGTTGTAATCGTTGTAAACAACATGGGTTTCCATAATTTGGACATAACAAACTGAATGGTCTTTTTGCGGTCTTTGAATTGGTTATAACGATCATAAAACTCTGAGAGGATGTGAATTCCATCAAGAACCGCTATAGGCATGATAAATATGGGAACCATGGACGAGGCGATATGTATAGAATATCCCGTCACAACCAATAAGCCCATGGTGGCCATAGTTGACAACATGGCAACAACCATAAGAGACGAAACGAGAATGACATTCCGAAAGAAAAACCATAGCAATGCGAAGATGAGCATCATAGCCATTGGTGTTGCAGTGGCCATTTGCTGGAACATCTCGACGCCAAAAGTGTCCTGGGCGATCGCCATTCCCGTTACAAAGATCTTGTCGTTTCCTTTATAGGAGGCGATTTTTGCTTTGAGCAATTTGGAAATCTTGTAACTGACACTTTTAGATGTCATGGGTATATAGAGGGCGAGGGCCTGACCCTTTGTTGAAGTAAGACTCCCGTTAAGAATAGGCTGAGTTTGTGCCTTAGTCAGCACTTCCAGGGCTTCTGCATCCGTAGTGGGAGGTTTAGCCATGAGCCAATTGAACTTGACCGTCCCAGGGCCCCCCTGCTCCATGTGATCCACATTGGATGGCGAGATCAACTCCACCGAAATAACCCCTTCAGTCTTACCTTTTTCGTTTTCCCACTGGAGACTTTTTGCGTAATTTGCGAGATCATAGACATTAGCCAGTGTCTTTTTATTAAACACTCCATTCTTATGGGTCTTGTTCGTGATTCCAACAACCAATAGGTCATAAATAGTGAACTTTTTCTTTTGCTCCCTGTTGATCACCCTCACCGGTTCGTCATAGACTAACATGTTTTCAGGGTCTGTGTCGACTTTCACAGGGGATAAAATATTCGTAAACTTTCCTGTGAGTGTTGGAATGGCAACAAGCGTCATGATTACCATTGTGATGGATACTGCAAGCAAGATGTAAAACTTTGGGGACTTAATAGCCTTTTCTGATAACTGTTTCATTCTATTACTCCTTCTTAAGTAAAACAGGCTGACGTTTAATGATCAGGATAGTCTAAAAGATTAATGTTTGCCATAAACAGACATGGCTCAACGAGCCATGTCTAAAGGGAAATTTAATTAGTTGAAGGATGATTATTACGTAACCTGTCACTTCATCAATAAATCTGTTTATAGGATAATCCAATTTTTGGAGAGGCGTTATCAGTGAACGGATTTTATCTATAAGTGGACGGAATGTTTAGATATAGTAGAGAATAAGGTGATTGTTTGAGGATCTATTAAACTATGAAGTGAAGTAAATGACTAGCTATGGAGATTCATTTTTGGGTACTATCAAGTCTCAATTATTGCGTGAGAGGTGAAAATATGGATTGATGATCCCTCAAGAACTGGATCAGTAAGATCCACAATGGCGTGTGAAACTATCCACCGATTTCAGGAATAGATAGATGTTTAAGAAGCTTGTGACGTTTCATTTAATCGTGATGATATCGCGTATAGCTTTTTCAGGAACACCTTTTAGAGTATCTTCACGTCGATCCTCAAGAATAAGTCGTATCGCTTCGGCTAGATTATCACGGCACTCATCAATGGTTCTACCCTGCCCATTGGCACCGAGTATCTCCGGAGAGTAGGAAATATACCACTCACCATCCTTTTCAATGATTGCAGTGAACTCATTATGCATAATATCACCTGTCAGACTGATCTAATAAAAGGAGTCAGCAAATATCTTTCTCATTCGTGTTTTGGGCTACCGTAAATGTAGTGATCATGTTGTTTAGACCCATCAGCAGGTAGCTTTTCCCATTCTTCTTCAGAGACATCCTGCATCAATTCAGTGATGCTCTCTCCCAATGTCTTGGA
>CAJXGR010000188.1 GCA_913053665.1 uncultured Spirochaetia bacterium | reverse complement strand
ATACCAAATTGATTTTAGATTGTCAGGTTAAAATCTGTACCCTGTAGAGACGCGATTAATCGCGTCTCTACAGGGCTGACAATTCAAAATGCATAGTATACTATAAAATAAGGATTAGAAATGGAACCACAAAAAACAACCGAACGACCTAGAACCGGACAAAACTATCGTCAAAACACCTATAAAAAACGTCCCTTTTACTTTCGTAAAAAAGTTTGTCTTGTTTGCCAAAAAAGTCTTGAAGACGAGATCGATTATAAAAACGTAATGTTTCTTAGAAAGTTTGTGTCAGAAAAAGGTAAAATCATACCAAGAAGACTGAGTGGCACCTGTGCCAAGCATCAACGGTTCCTCACACGTTCCATCAAGCAAGCAAGGACTATAGCTCTTCTACCCTTCACACAACTTTAATTGATTGAATCATACTGATTAACAAAGGATTTAAACATGACAACAGAAATAATTCTTATGAAAGATATTGATGGGCTGGGTGAAGAAGGGGATATAAAGAAAGTCGCTCCAGGATATGCAAGGAACTATCTATTGCCCTTTAAGTTTGCTGCCATCAAGAACCAGGCTACATTAAAAAAGCTTGAAGCCGCAAGAGAAGAGATTAATCAACGAAAAGCCAAAAAGTTGGAAGCCTCAAGCACCATACAGGAAAAGGTGAATGGAATAGAAATCTCCTTTCAGGTCAATGCTGGTGATAGTGGCAAGTTATTTGGTTCCATTGCCCAGATTGATATTTTAAGCGCTATAACAGAAAAGGGCTTTGAGATTGACAAGAACCAAATCCTGTTACCCAAACCAATAAAAAGTACAGGGGAATATGATGTTCCTGTTCGTTTTTATGGTGGGCTGATAGCCAAGATTAAAGTGAAGGTTATTGATCAAAATATTGATAACAAAGATGACAAACAAGAAAAGTCTAAATTACAGGATGAAAACCAGCCTGAAAAGCAAGATAAAAAGCAAGATGAAAAACAAGAGCCTGCCACTGAGTCGGTTTAATAAAAAGTACTTGGCTTATTGACAAAACGATCGAAAAGTTGAATTATGGGAAATCAAGACGTTGAATTACTAGAGAAAACACCCCCGCAAAGCCTGGAAGCTGAAAAAGCAGTGATTGCTTCCATGCTTATTGATTTTGAAGCCATTGTAAAAGTAGCCGATCAAATCTCTTTAGACGACTTTTTTCAGGAAGCTCATCAGTATATCCTGAAATCTATTTTAGACCTGTACGATAAAGATGAGCCTGTCGATTTGGTCACGGTTAATAATTCTTTAAAAGATCAACCCCTTATAATCCGTCAGGGTGGAGCTAGCTATCTTGATGAAATCATTGACACCATCCCGACGTCTGCAAATGTCGAGTATTATGTCCAAATCATTAAAGAAAAAGCGGAACTTAGAAAGCTCATTTCCGTCTGTAATGAGATAATAAGTTCTGCCTATCAACATCCAGACAGTGTGTCTAATCTCATTGACTGGGCTGAGTCCAAAATATTCGAGATTGCCGAACGCCGCATCAAAGCAGACTTTGTCCAGCTCAAACCCGTATTAAGAGAGACTCTTAATTTTATAGAACAACGTTATCATCACAGGGATACTTATTCAGGTGTCCCATCCGGTTTCACTGATCTGGATGATCTCACAGCGGGCTTCCAGAAGTCTGATCTGATTATCATAGCCGCTCGCCCTTCTATGGGAAAGACCGCTCTATGTCTAAACATAACTGAAAACATAGCCATGAATTATAAAAAAGGGGTGGCCTTTTTCTCTCTGGAAATGTCCAAACAGCAACTCTGTCAACGTTTGATCAGCTCCTACAGTCGTTTTGACTCTCAAAAGCTTAGAACGGGTAAATTAACAGCCACTGACTTCCCTATGATCACAAATACCGTCAATCATTTATCTAAAGCTAAGATCTTTCTGGATGACACGCCTGCCATCAACACTCTTGAGATTCGCGCTAAAGCTCGAAGATTAGTAGCAAAAGAGCAAATTGACTTGATAATTGTTGATTATCTTCAACTTATTTCTCTCCCTGACCGATCCAGAAGCGATAATAGACAAACTGAAATAGCCGAAATCTCCCGATCTCTAAAAACATTGGCTAGAGAGTTAGATATTCCTATTATCGCCCTTTCACAGCTATCCCGTATGGTCGAAACCCGTGGAGGAGACCATCGGCCCAAGCTATCCGATCTTAGAGATTCAGGAGCCATAGAACAAGACGCTGATGTTGTTATCTTTATTTACAGAAACGAGTATTATCATCCCGACGACGAGGAAACCAAAGGAAAGGCTGAAATCATTGTCTCCAAACAGCGAAATGGACCAACAGGGACTTTAAACCTTTATTTTAACTCGACTCAAGCCCGTTTTGACAATTTTACTCCTTATGAGACTTAAATGATGCTTTCATCAGTTTTTGGTATCAAAATCCTATGAAAAAAATACTTGAAAAGATTGGTGAAGTGACCTTACTCCAACTGGATCAATTGGGAACTGTGGTTCTCCTTGCGATCAAGACAGTGACCTACATTTTTAAAAGACCTTTTTCTGTTAAAAATCTCATCGAACAAATGGTTCGGATTGGATTTAACTCAATCCCTGTGACCCTCATAACTGCCCTATCTACAGGGATGGTCCTGGCTCTACAAACTGGATTCACATTAAAAGCCCGCCTTCAAGGATCTGAACAATATTTAGGGGCTATTGTAGGACTATCCTTTGTTCGAGAGTTGGGTCCAACGCTAACAGCCCTCATGGTTACTGGACGTATCGGTTCGGCCATCGCTGCTGAATTGGGAACGATGAAAGTCACAGAGCAAATCGACGCACTTATTACCCTGTCTGCTAATCCTATCCAGTATCTCAGTGTCCCACGGTTTTTAGCCGCCATTCTCATGTTCCCAGCCCTCACTATCACAGCAGATATTGTAGGGATCATAGGCGGTGGGATTGCCGCTACATCTCTTTTCAATTTGTCGGTTCAAAATTATCTCCAACAAACACTTCTCTACATCAAATTAGCTGATATAAGTGGTGGGTTAGTTAAATCAGTCGTGTTTGGTGGCATGATGGCCATTATCAGTTGCTTTCAGGGCTTTAATACTCGTGGTGGGGCTGAAGGGGTCGGAATCTCCACTACACGTGCTGTGGTCATCACAAGCGTCAGTATTATTATTTCAGATTACTTGATGAGTGCCATCATCACCAAAATGCTCAGATTCTAATGTCACCGCCACATTCATTCAATTCGATTTCAAACTACAGGTTAGATTGTATGAGCCGTTGAGTTCGTTGTAATGACATTTTAATATCTTCATAATCATCGGCTGAAAGAGTTTTCAACTGACTCTTTCTTAGCATACGACTTAGACTTAACTTAACAATGTCGCGTATTTTTGAATCACTCATTTCATGGATCAATTCTTCTAAACTAGATTTGTCATTCATCAGCTCTTTTTCCAGGTTCTCTTCCATCTGAAGGTAATGATTTAAAAGATCATTTAACTTAATCGTAAGCCTTTTGTGAGCCTCTTTTGATAGAGATTTAATCAAAGTGTGTGAGTCCCAATCCTTTTCTACAGAGGGAAGATTTTGAAGCAAGCCATCTAATGACCTGTATTCAACTCCGTTAATCCTGGCGCCCAAATGACTTAAAGTATAAACTGATTGACTCGTTTCAGAGATGGCTTCTTCTAGCCATGACAAATAGGATTGCATCGCGAGGTTTGTTTTTATCTCTGTCCCATTGTGTCCTGGGACTGCTACCCGCTTGAATCGGCTGATTATATCATAGAATCTTGTATCATATGGACGTACTTTATCGCCTGAGAAGGTTAATATGTCTTCCATCCTGTTTCCTTTGAAATGATAGGCTCCCCTTGTAAAGGCGAAATCCATTCCTAGCAAATAGATAGGCCCTGATGATATCCTTTGGGCTATCCAAAATGCCGCCAACGCTACATTGCCCTGCATGGGGATTCCAGGAATATCATCAAGTAAATAGTCTTCCAGCGGCAATTCCAGGTTCATTATTAAAATATTCCCATCCCATAAACGAAGTATACGAGGTGTCACGGATAAGGTCGAAATAAGTATCGTTGCCTCATCCCTCGGACCGTTTTGTGACAAGTGAATACGATTAGCTATCCCTCCATCCGTTGAGACTAGAAAATGGACTCTAACGCCCTCTTCGACCAAACGATGATAGCCAGGAGCTAAAGCAATGACAATCCCCCTGTTCGACAGTTCAGGCAGCTTCATGATTTGATCATCCAGACTAGGACCGCTTCCAACAAGAAATACAGGTAATGTGGATTTATTGTCTAATACAGAAAAACGACTGTATAACTTCAGGTTTTTTAAACAATTCTCATGCCATCGCCTGCCAAAGCCTAAGGTCGTTAAATAACTTTGTAACTTATATTTAAAGACATCATTTACTATGGTTTTAGCTTTCTTGTAATAGTCGGGATCGATTCCCAATGATGGAATATAGTCAAATAATAAAATGGAATCGCTATATTCTTCTTCTATATTTTGGAAAAACCAGTTATTCAGTTGTGAAAGATCGCCAAAAAACAGTTTCACATCCTTTAGAAGTGACAAGCGATGACACTTTTTAAGGCAGCCTGGGACCTCGACACTCGATTCTATGACAATGACATTAATCATTTGATCTCTGTCAAGTAAAGGCGTTATATGGTACCCTAATGCAAGGCCAAAAATGATGATGTTTTTCTTTCCCTCAATAGGAAGGCTGGATGCTAATTTTATCCCCTCTTTTATTGGATCATACTTGCTGTGAAGATATTTATGCTTATATTTGAGGGTGACTGGGCCTTTTTTACTTGATTCTAAAGAATAGTGTGACTCAGTAGGCAATGGTATTTCCAGTATCAGGAGGGTGATGGAGAGACTAGCTGATCTTGTTTTTCTATTCTGTCTTCTAGAAGCAAAAATAAGGGGTAGTTTAAATAAGTACTGAGGGCTGTGAATATCTGGAATTCTTTTTGTTCCTCTGAACTGATCGTATAATCCTTGAGTTTTAGAATGTTCAAAGCGCCAAGAAGGTGTCCAGAAAAAATTATAGGATACAATACAAAAAAACTCGTGGCCTCTAGATCGTCTTCCGTCAGACCATCTTCAATTTCAGAGTTCTCACGATAGTCTTTTAATAGAATAGGACTGGGGTATTTAAAGAATTCTTCCAGGGATTCATTGGCCTGTGATAAATAGTAACTCTTTTGGGATGGGTCACTAAGGCCAATACCTTCATAGTATATAAGACTGTCTTTTTCATTTTGAATCATTAATGCGCCCATCTCAACGCCAAACTCCTGACACATGGCTTCAAAAAAGGTGTGAATGAAATCATTGATCCAGACGCTCATATTTGCAGTTGTCCTAAATTCTATCTGCCAGTTGTTAATATCCAGAATGAACTGATTTAACCTTCCTATAAACTCAGAATCATCTTTGAGATCACTGAATTGCTGATAACACGAGCTGCAATCTATGGCATTTGAAAGATAAAACCCACCAAAAAAGGACATAAACTCAATGAAATGCTCTTTACGCTCCATATCAATATCCATACTCTCTGTTAGACCAGCGCCCAACAGGATGAATCCTGTCAGCATTTGATTATGAAATAAGGGTATGCCAAAACGTATTTTATAGAGACTTAATATGTTTAAATATTTGCTATCTTGTTTTTTAAAAGGTAACTCAGATAGATTAATTCTTTTACCAACACTTTGTGACAGCAATTGGACTAATAAATCATCTTCTGTAAAGTTAAAGTCTTGGCGATTGCAGTGGGGATAACCATATTGGCCGGCATAGTGATAAGTTTTCTGACTAACATCAGTCCCTTCTGTTGATTCATGGAGTACCAAAATAGCTTCTTTAAGGGATAGCTGTTCAATACAGATAGAAATGATAGTATCCACAGCATCATTCATTTTAACGGGATAGACATCTCCACTCTTATCAAAGATTTTAGAATATTCCACTGGATGAGGGGAGTTTAAGTCCATATCCGTGAAGTATTTTGCTTTTTCTCGAAGCCCCATACGGGCGAATCTAGCTTGTTCTCGTAAACCCATTTAGATACCTAAATCATCAAATATTTTATTATATAATTCATAATACTTGGACCTGGCAAACTCTTTGACTCTCTCGCTTGGGAGATCACCAAATAACGTGTCAATATATTTTAGGACTTCTTTAATTTCTTCTTTTTGCTGAGAGTTTATCCCTTCGTCGTTAGGACTAGTTTTTTGTGTTACAGACAATTCAGTTTCTTTATCATCCAAAGGACTTTCTAATCCATGATGCTCTTCAGGCTTCTCAGTCTCTTGAATGGATTGCCTATCGATGAGTCCAACCTCTTGGTGACCTGTGTCTATATTGATTTCACTTTCTAAATCTGTCAGATTAATGATCTCATCTTCCCCTTCCAATTTGGATTCAACTAGAGGAGTCTCTAATGCACCTTGTATTGATGGTTCATCTGTAGATATTTGTTTCTCATCTTCTTTGT
>CAJXGR010000187.1 GCA_913053665.1 uncultured Spirochaetia bacterium | reverse complement strand
AGGTGGCCAATCTCATCATTTTTATTTTGCCGGCTGGAGGTTTTATTGCCATTGGCTTGGTGATAGGCTTGTTTAATCGGTTTAAAAATCAACTTTCCCCACTGGAAGATGAAGAAGAGGAGGCTTAAAATGGGTGAATATATTGCGATCATGATAGCCGCGATTACTGTCAATAACTATGTGTTAACCAAGTTTCTGGGATTATGTCCCTTCATAGGGGTATCCAAAAAGCTGGACTCAGCCATTGGTATGGGCTTGGCGGTGACCTTTGTCATGACGCTGGCCAGCTTTGCCACGTATTTGGTCTATGTTTTCATTTTAGACCCCCTAAGTATTACCTATCTGGACACCATCTCCTTTATATTGATCATCGCATCTCTTGTCCAGCTTGTGGAAATGGTGCTTGAGAAGTTCAGTCCTCACTTGTATAAAGCGTTAGGGGTCTATCTACCTCTCATAACCACCAACTGTGCTATTTTGGGGGTGGCTCAATTGAATATTCAATTGGTTCAGAGCGATCAATACGCTTTTGGTTTTATGAAATGCTTGATGAATGGCTTTGCATCAGGAGCTGGATTTACTTTGGCTCTCGTGTTGATGGCTGGACTGAGGGAGCGTCTTGAGTTCTCTAATATTCCTGCAGTATTCAAGGGGGCGCCGGTCACTTTTATTGCAGCCGGCTTAATGGCATTGGCTTTTCAAGGTTTTGACAAGTTAGTAACAATTACAGTTAACTAACTTATCACTTAAGAGAGTGTTCTCACATGACGAACTTGATTTTTTAGGGGACAATTATTATATTTAACTTATATACTTGCCTCTAAAAGAATAGCTAGCGACAGAATGCCTGTTAAAGTATCAAATATTATAGACCTAAGAGGTTAATAAAATGCTAATATTTTGGGCGATACTCTCAGTGGGTTTACTGTCCCTCTTGTTTGGATTAGGGCTGGCCCTTGCTCATAGAAAACTTGCGGTGGAAAAAGATCCCAAGATTCAGGAAGTGGAAGACATCCTGCCACAAGCTAATTGTGGGGCATGCGGCTATCCTGGATGTGCTGGATATTCGGTCGGCTTGATTGTTGACGATGTTGGCATTGATCTTTGCCCGCCCGGTGGGAAAAAACTAATCAAAAAGCTGGCTGTCATGCTGGATAAAGAAGTGATTGAAGGGGAGCCAATGATTGCCCGGATTCACTGCAGCGGAGATCTGAGGACAGCTAAACAAAAATACAATTACAATGGGATCAATGACTGTAATCAGGCTGTAGCCATGTTTGGTGGATCAAAAGTCTGCTCTTACGGCTGTGTGGGCTTGGGGAGTTGCGTGAGAGCCTGTGCCTTTGACGCTATTGACATCACGAAAGATCTGGATGTCATTGTGAATGAGCCAAAATGTACAGGTTGCACCCTCTGTGTTCCGGTGTGTCCGAAAGACATTATCCATATGGAGCCGGCCAAGACAGAGATATTCAACTCTTGTAGCTCCCTCGATAAGGGTGGACCTACTAAAAAGTATTGTAATGTAGGTTGTACAGCCTGTAAGTTGTGCGAAAAAGCCTGCGAATACGATGCTATCAAAGTCGAAAACTATTTGGCGATCTTTGATTACGAAAAGTGTACCCATTGCAATGACTGTACGGTGGTCTGTCCCCCTGAGTCGATCCATGCGTGGATGCCGGATGAACTTAAATCAGAGCGATCAGAGATTGCACTGGTGGATTATGCCAAGGCTCAACTAGAGAAGGATAACAAGAAAGTTGAAGCCAAAAAAGTAGACACCGACAGTGAATCGAATAAAGAAGAAAAAGAGAAAGAAAAAGTTGAAGCATAAATCCAGTCTGACTGGTCGTATAAAATACGGTTCATGAAGGGGAGAGACATCTCTTCCCCTCATGAGCCGACTATCAAATAGGCAATCCTCAATTTATTGCATCCCAAATATTTTCCGTCATCTATTTAGATTCTCAGTAGTGATAATTGCTTGTAGGGGCAGGTTTAAAACCTGCCCCTACAAGCAATTGGCTAAACCCAGCACTTATTCATTTATCACGACCAGATTCTCTTGACTTAAACACCTTATTTTCATAAATTATATAAGGCTTAAGTGACTTTTTATCAAGAGTTTAGTTGGGTTTATGAGAAGTCCTATATTCTGACTATAACGATTGTTAGATACTCACTTCCTATTGAATGCTTATCCATCGATAGACAGGAAATATCATGAAAAACTATATACAGTCGCTAATTAATAAATATCCCGAAGAGTATTTGGAAGTCCACTATGAGGAAAAAACCTATAATTATGTAAGCTATAGTGGCAAAGAGCTTGAGAGTGTGGGTTCTGCCAAAAGCTCTGCAGGAAATGTCCGTGTCTTTAGAAAAGGTGAATGGTCTTTTGTAGCCTTCAACGATAAGGACATCGAAAAGCATATCCAAAAAGCCATCGAAAATCTGAAGTATCAAAGCAAGGTGGCAAAGGAGGGCGAAAAGGGATTGATGAAATCTGATCTTGTTGTAAGCTCCTATAAATCAGACTTTCAAATCAATCCTCTTGAGATTCCCTTATCTGATAAGGTTGACCTCATGAGCCGCTACAACGACATTATTCTCAGTCACGACCAAATCCAAACGTCCCGCTCAACCTATCGAGACTCCCTCAAAAAGAGTTATTTTGCTAATTCTGAAGGGAGTTACGTGGACTCAGAAAAGGTTTTTACAGGTCTCGCCTTAAACGCCATGGCGAAGGATGGAATGAATGTACAGAGAGGCTTTTACACGGATGCCGGCTACCATGGCTTTGAAGTGGTGGAAGGAAAAGAAAAAGAGTGTGAAGAAATCTGTAAAAACGCCTGTGATCTCCTGAAAGCCGACTCCTTTGAGAAAGGAACCTATAAAGTACTGTTGGATCCAAGGATTAGTGGGGTTTTTGCTCACGAGGCTTTTGGCCATCTATCTGAGTCGGACTTCCTTTATGAGAATCCTGCTATGCAGGAAATGATGGCTTTGGGCCGTGAGTTTGGATTTGACAAGTTAAACATCATTGATGACGCGACCATGCCTGGTTTGGCTGGCTATGTGCCTTACGATGATGAAGGAGTCCAGGGAAAACGTAAATACCTCATTAAAGAAGGCAAACTTAATTCACGGCTTAATTCACGGGAAACAGCCTTTCAGTTGGGTGAAGAACTATCGGGCAATGCCCGATCCCTGACTCCTCTTTATCCTCCCATCGTCAGGATGACCAATACCTTTATAGACCAAGGGGATATGAATCGAGAAGAACTCCTATCCATGATGGGCGATGGAGTCTACTGTGTGGACTATACAGGGGGGATGACAAACCTTGAGATGTTTACTTTTACGGCTGGCAGGGCTTATGAAGTTAAGAACGGCAAAATCGGCAGGCTTCTTCGGGATGTTGTTCTCACGGGGAACGTGTTCCAGACATTGAAAAACATTAAAGGAATCGGAAACGACCTGGAGCACTTTGGCGGTCTTGGAGGCTGTGGCAAAGGAGGGCAAAATGGCCTTCCCGTCACGGTTGGTGGCCCTCATATTTATGTTGAGGACGTTGTAATCAGTGGCAAATAAATAATGGAATCTTGGGAGACAGGATGGATATATTTGACTTTATCACAAATAGAGCAAAGAACACAGAACTCATTATGAGCGAAACGGAGAGTCATTCAGTTGTTTTTGAGAGTGACTTTTTTAAAAGTGTGGAGAGCAGCCAATCTCAAGGGATTGGTTTACGGACGATCCAGAATGACAAGATTGGATTTTCTTTCTCCAACGACTTTAATGACCAGGAAATTGTTGATCGGGCCTTAGAGAGTGCCCAATTTGGTGAAAAGGCCTGCTTTAGCTTTGCAGGAGACAAAAAAGTGCCTGATTTACCCCTTTATCATCGGGAAGTTATGGATACATCTATCGAATCGATGATTGGATTTGGGGAAAGAGCGATAGAGGCGATTAAAGACTACAATCCGGAAATCAAAGTGGATGTGGGAATAGAAAAGGAAACCTATCAAATCACCCTCAAGACGTCCAATGGCTTCGATCATAGTTACAGGAAGTCCTTTTATTCTGTTGGAGTCAATGGATTGCTGGCCAAGAATGACCAGCTTCTGAGTATCAGTAAGGGTAAAACAAGGTATCACCCCTTTGATGACATTGATTCTCTTACTGAGCCGATTATTGAACAGTTCAAACTCTCAACAAGGTCGGCTAACATTAAGACAGGGAATTATAAAATCCTTTTCACACCACGGGCTTTTAGAAGTCTTCTTTCTATTTTACTACCCAGCCTGAGTGGTAAGGCTGTCCAAAAGGGGATATCACCATTGGATCATCGTCTTGGAGAACTTATTGTATCCAAGAGTTTTACACTCACCGATAGCGGGACTTTAAAGGATGGGATTGCCAGTGCTCCCTTCGATGGAGAGGGTACCCTCTCCCGGGAGAATCACTTATTCACTGACGGAGTCCTTAAGACCTTCATTTATGACCTCCAGACGGGTGGATTGATGAAAGAAAAGTCTACAGGTAGTGGATCAAGGGGCTATTCTTCATTACCCAGCCCCAGCTTTAGAAACCTCCGGGTTGAGCCAGGGAATGAGAGCTATGAAAGTCTCTTATCTAGAACATTAATAATCCGTACAGCGCTTAGCAGTACCGTTGTAGCACATAATCAAGAACTTAAGTTTCATAAAAAACTAGTAAAAATATTTTGGAATTAGTAACTTTTAAGTTACCTTTGCAAAATGAATAAGATTAGAGAGGTCATTGCGTACAAGGATTATTTTGAAAACTTTTTAAGAAAACAGCCAATTAGAGTTCAGGACAAAGTCTTCAAGATTATTGAGGCAATTGAGACATTAGAAAGAATACCGGCAAGTTACTTGAAACAAATTAAAGGGACAAAAGGACTTTATGAAGCAAGAATTTCTTTAGCGTCAAATATTTGGAGAGTATTTTGCTTCTTTGACAAAGGTAAACTTGTAATACTATTAAACGGCTTTACTAAAAAAACGCAAAAGACACCAAAAAGAGAAATAGAAAAGGCATTAAAACTAATGAATGATTATTATAACGAGAAAATGGAGGAAATAAAATGAAAACAAAAACATGGACTGAAATAAAAGACTCTGTTTACGGAGAAAAAGGAACCGAAAGAAGAGACGAATTGGAAAGAGAATTTGAATCTTTTAAAATAGGACTCTTATTAAAAAAAGCGAGAGAAGAGAAGAAATTGACTCAACAAGAACTTGGAAATATTGTAGATAAAAAAAGAACTTATATTTCCAGAGTTGAAAATAATGGAAGTAATTTGACCCTTAAAACCTTATTTGACATTGTTGAAAAAGGATTAGGTGGAAAAGTTAAAATATCCATTGAATTGTAGAAATTACGTGCTACAACACACGCTATACTTCATGCCGCAATTAACAGGTAATAAGATGATTAAACATTAAATGAATATATTTATAAGCAGAAAGTTGAATCCTAAACAATGCGGCACGCAGCATAGCGTAAACCGTTGTGTGCAAGCTAAAAAAACGCAATTTCAATATTGAATAACTTTTGTTAATTTGCAAAAAAATAATATCATGGAAAATAAAACACAATTTGAAAAGATAAAGCAGTTTAATGAAATTGGACAAGAATTCTGGAGTGCTAGGGAACTTTATACAATATTAGAATACATAAAATGGGATAAATTTCTAAACGTAATTGAGAAAGCAAAACAAGCTTGTAAAATCTCTGGACAAGAACCCGATAACCATTTTCCCCGAATAGAGAAATTGGTTAAAATTGGTTCAGGAGCAAAAAGAGATATCGGAGACATCCAACTATCAAGATATGCTTGTTACCTTATTGTTCAAAATGCAGACTCTTCAAAAGAAGTTGTCGCTTTAGGACAGACCTATTTTGCTATCCAAACTCGAAAACAAGAAGTTTTAGAAGAAAGTTTTGAAAAACTTCAAAATGAAGATGACAAACGCCTTTTTCTGCGAAGAGAAATGGCTGAACACAATAAGCAATTAGCAGACGCAGCAAAAAAAGCAGGAGTAATTCAACCCTGGGAATATGCAATATTTCAGAATCATGGTTATATGGGTTTATACAATGGTTTAGGGGCAAAAGATATACATGCAAAAAAGGGATTAAAGAAAAGTCAGAATATTCTTGACCACATGGGAAGTACGGAATTAGCAGCTAACCTTTTCCGTGCAACTCAAACTGAAGAAAAACTAAAAAGAGAAAACATAAAAGACAAGAAAAAAGCGAATCAAACTCATTTTGAAGTAGGCCAAAAAGTTAGACAAACAATAAAAGAACTCGGAGGAACAATGCCTGAAGAATTACCAAAAGAAGAAAGTATCAAAAAAATTGAACGCAGTAAAAATAAAGAACTCAAACCAAAACCCAAAAAGAAATAAAGCCAGCACACAACAGCAGGGTATAGCCCATGCCGCAAATCACGGCTTACAATGAAAACGAACGGTAAAATAAAGATGTAACCTTATAGAAAATTAAAATGAAAAATTGCGGCACGTACCATACCCGCAAACG
>CAJXGR010000186.1 GCA_913053665.1 uncultured Spirochaetia bacterium | reverse complement strand
GAACTTAACGATAGTTTATTCAACTCCTGCCACATAAGCAAGATAAGGATCCGGGATCAGGATGGATGGAATACTCGAATTATTGCTATTTCTCATATTCCTATAGACCGCTTCCAATTTGAAGATAGGCTTTCCAGGCACCCACGTGACCTCTAGACCGGCTTGATTCATGATGTAATAATATGGTTTGCTGAAAGAAGCATCTGTGGTAGGAAAACTGTTGTAGCCATGGAAAAAGCTGAGAGCTATATCAAAAGTTGATATGGTAGTAAAGATTCTAGCGGCAACGTTTGGATACCATTCTTCAGCCTTGTTTCCGAAAATGGCCTTGTCCTGAATATTGCTTAGCCCATTCGTCAGGCTGTATCGCCCTTTAGTTGTTGGAAGCTTGGCTTTAATAAAATGAGCTAAATAGTAAAGTTCAATATCCAGCTTTTCTATAGGAGAAATGATGATTCGGGCACTCAATGTTGCCAATTTATCCGGATCAAAGAAATCTCCTTCATAATCCTTTTGGTTTAAAATATCCACAAGCTTCTGGGACTCAACCATTCCCCAAGTGAACTGTTGAAAGCCCACCCGAAACTCAAAATCAGAAAAGGTTAGACCCATCCAACCCTCATCCAGAAGCAACCGCCCTCTGGATCGCTCGGAAAAGTCTTCCTTAATACGCGGCTCCAAACGCATCGAGAAGAAATCTGATGTGAGAGTTGCTTCAGCCTTCAACTGGACAGTATTGTTCGTATTGGTTTGATTGGTACTGGCCGCATCATTTGGAAATATCCAGTTCTCAAAGCTTGCCTCACCCTTATAATCCAGCTTCGTCTCAGAGAAAATCATACTATGGATCAAGGATAAAGCAACTATGAAGATAGCAATTATTGATTTATTCATGTATTTTTCCTAACTCCTTTTTAAAGCTCGAGTGGTGAAGCGATCTTTACTTAATCCCGTACCGATCCGTAAATTGATCATGGTTAAGGTGGTTCGTTTACCCGTTTGCACATTCTCCATATCCATGTAATAAGCTCTCCAATACTTACCCTTCAACTTTTTGTATCTTTTGAATAAAAGAGTTTTTAGATGCTCATTTTTCCGATCATAATATTCTACTTTCAAGGGCTGAAAATTATCCTTACGGACCCATGAAACCTGCTTGCTATATCCAGAACTCCGCTCTGTAGGATAGCGAATTAATATAAAACAGTCCTGTCCGTCAAATTTGCCATCCTCCTGGTATTTATAACGATATTTTTCAATTTCAGTCGTTCCTAAATCCTCATAACTAAATTCCGAACCCTGAAAACTACCACTTTTGTTGTCAGAAGATATTTTCTTAAGCCTACCACTAGCTGGTAGATAGAGCCATTGTTCGTCGGACTTCCTTTTATGCTCAAAAGTGAGTAGACCAATACCTTTTATGTCATTGGGTTTTTTGAAAATAAAAACACTCTTATCTCCATCACTTTTTTGCTCAAGGCGTTTAGTTGCCATGATTCGCGTGGTTTTACCTCCTGACGCGTCAATAAGGACCATCCTCATTATACTTTGCTGATCCTTAAAACCAATATCCATCTCGTCTGCTGTTTTTGCAATCGCCTTTCCTTTTTTTACGCCACTCTTTAAAATCCTTTTATAGATAGCTTGAGCGCGAGAATCTCCATAACTTAGCCCACTGAGAGCCATTAGAAAAGTTAAAATGAGTGAAAAAACAATCTTCTTATACATTTTAGTCTCCTATATTTATCATGATATTTTACAATTAAAGGACATTAAGTCGTCCCTTATATCACTATCAATGGGATGAAACCCATCTATTCCATTGATCAATGTTTTCGCATTCCGTCAAAGAAAAGCTGTACCAACGTTTCTATGTACTCACGTGCCTCATCCCACGACTTACCCAACTTATATCCAGGATACAAAATACGAAAGCTTGTCGATATGTGATCAGCAACCTTTTCAGGATCCTTAACATTTAGAATACCTTCCTGATTCCCCTCTTTGATGAGTTCTGTCAAGAAGCCATTCATTTTCATTTGAAAATCAATAGTTGCTTGATAGAGTTCATCTTTCATTGTTGCAGCAGCCTCGGCAACCTCAAAGCCATGAGAAGTTTTTGTGCAATATTCATAAATCGAAACGAATCTTGTGATTATAAGGTTCAAAAAACGCTCATAAACAGGTAACGGCGAGGTGAAGACTTCTTCAATATCCTTAAGGATACACTGGTTGTAGGCAACAATGAGAGCAATGAGTATTTCTTTTTTGCTTTTGAAATGAGAATAAATACTGCCTTTCCCAATATTAGCGTCTTCAGCAATCTCTTCCACCGTGGTTTTATTGAACCCATAGTGATCAATCCGTTTTTCAGCCACCTCTAAAATCTTTTGCCTAATGTTTTCTTTATCTTCACTCATACTAAAACCTTTATTTGCGTACTCATGACTTAATATCTAATGACTAATTTAGTCTTTCGGTCAAAAGTTAACTCCTTTGACTAAAAAGTCAAGTGAATAATAGTAATTTCCTCCACATCCATTTAATTTACTTATCAGTCGATACTTATTTTTGTATCTTTAGACCAAACAGATTTATTAATGACCTCTTTACCAGGTTTAGTCCCATGTATTTATTCATTTCTATCTTCTATCGTCTCATTCTATGGGCCGTTTCACCCATCCTCTTTATCTTCATCCTTATCCACAGCTTGTTTTCACCCATACAGTTCATCCCATACCTTTATAAAACAGGCATTTTAATCCCCAAGGTTCTAAAGACCAAGCCTATCATTTGGATACATGGGGTCTCGGCAGGTGAAGTGGCTTCTATTCAAGGTATAGCTACGCTTTTAAGAGATCAATATCACTTATTCATCACTAGCTCAACGATTTCTGGATGGATCATAGTCCAAAAGCTTTACCCGTCAGATACTTTATCTTTTTTCCCCCTAGATTATCCTATCATCTATAAAAGGCTCCTCAAAAGAATAGAACCTAAAGCAATTCTATTTATAGAAGGGGAAATATGGCCAAACATTCTCAAAGAGTCCATTCGACAGGGTATTCCTTGCTTTTTACTAAGTGGGCGATTGAGTGATAAGGAGTTCAAAGGATACTTTAAGTTAAAAGCCTTTTTTGGGGAAGTGTTCAACTGTTTTAAGGTTCTTTCCATGCAATCAGAAGAGGATTGTAGGAAAGCATGTGATTTAGGGGTAGAACCGTCCAAAGTATTTATGGGAGGAAACCTGAAGTTTGATCTGAAGATAGACTCTAGCATTTCACAGAGACATATATCTCTCTGGCAAAAGGATTCTTTTATTCTAATCGCCGCCAGCACTCATCGAGGGGAGGAGACCATCATCCTGAAGGCTTATGAGAACCTCCAGCACTCTTTTCCTAATCTCAAACTTGTAATAGCTCCCCGTCACCCGGAGCGTAGCGATTCGATTGCTAATATAGCAAATAAACTGGGTTTAAATCCCATGAAATGGTCAAAGTATAGAGAGCTTGATCCCCCTGAACCTATCAATGACAGAAAAGTCCTAATCCTTGATACGATGGGTGAATTGACTTGTTTCTATCCCATTGCCCATCTTGTCTTACTGGCCGGTAGTTTTGTGAAGGGCATAGGGGGGCATAACCCTGTGGAACCGGCTTATTTTGCTAAACCCATCATTACCGGCCCCTATACCCATAACTTTAACCCAATGATAGGTGAGATGCTCTCCAAGTCAGCTATTATCCAATTGGAAAATACAGGTGAGCCTATAGGAAAGGCACTTGTCTCGACTATTGAAAAGATGATACTGGATCCCCATCTTTCTACATCTCTGGGTGATAAAGCGAAAGATTTTATATCAAAACATCGAGGGTCTTCCTTACGGACTTTCAATGCAATAAAATCATACTTATCCCATTAACCCAATGTAATCTCATGTATACCAATAATCATTTATTAAACAGATTAAAGGATTCTTTTACCCTCAAGAAGTTTTTTTATTATATTTACATTTTCAAGATACTATTTTTGAGGATTTAAATGATATGAAACCATTGATCAGGAAAGAAAGAATACTCTGGCTCAGTCTTCTAGTCATCGTTATATTCAGCGGATATTGTGGAAGCGGCCACCTAAGGGAGGAGAATCCCGAAGTACGCGACGAATATATGAGTCTCTTAAAACAGGCTTATCACCATGTCAGAAAGCGTTTTCCGGATCGCAGCATTACCACTTCAAGACGACTCATCTATTCCGCCATTGACGGAGCCTTCAACTCTTTGGGGGACCCCCACTCTTCATTCCTGAGTGAAAGAGACTTTTCAATGTTAGAACGCTCAATGGGGGGTGCCTTTGCTGGTTTAGGCATGTCTTTAGGCCGAAGAGATGGGTATTATATCATTTTATACACACTGGCTAAATCACCAGCCCGTAAAGCTAAACTTCATTCCAGAGATCGTTTGATCGAAGTGGATGGCAGATCTGTCAAGGATGCCTCCTTCCCAAAACTGGTCAGCCTGCTTCGAGGAAAACCAAAAAGCAAAGTTCAACTCACCGTATTACGAGGTGACAATGATCAACGGATCACGGTCACCCTGAAAAGAGAAATCCTTGGCCCTTACGAAGTCGAAGTACGTATTCTTAAAAACAACATCGCCTATCTACACCTCTATCAATTCTCTAATATCTCATCTGAGAGGGTTAAAGAAGCATTACTGCGTCTCAAGGCAAAGAATATAAAAGGCATTATCTTTGACTTGAGAAACAATCCCGGCGGTGAGCTTAATAATGCCTTGTATATCATCAACTTTTTCCTTGGAGGAGACAAGCGTTTAGCTAGCGTTCGCAGTAAAGTTAAAAGCGATAACCGGTCTTACAGTTCAGATTCAAGGATTAGTATTTTCCCGGATAATAGTGTCCCACTGGCTGTTTTAGCTAACAATCGCTCTGCTTCGGCCTCTGAAATGTTTATTGGGGCCATGCAGGATCATAAACGTGGGGTTATAATTGGCTCAAAAACCTATGGAAAAGGATCTGTTCAGATCTATCAATCCTCCAGAACCTCTCTAAAAGTGGCTTTCAAGGTCACACAGGCTAAATGGTATACTCCCAAGGGAAGGACTATCGATCATAAAGGGCTGATACCGGATATTCCCGTTCCAGAACCCAATTATACCCTTGAGGACAGGTATTATATCTCAAAGCTGTTAAAAAGCCGAATCTATGAGGGCTTTGTAAAAAATCATCCCAAACTGACAAAAAGCGAGATCAAAGAGTTTGTAAAGCTGGCCAGATCAAAAGGTATTCGACTCAGGAAGAAACATTTGATTCATTTTCTTAAGGCTGAAAAGTACTTATTTCGGCCCGGGCCAATCATGGATATGAGTTTTGACAGGGTTTTAAGAAAAGCTCATAGGTACTTAACGGGTCAAATAAGTAAGAACTCATGACCCACATTATTTTTATTTAGCTTCCTTCAGTAAAAGGCCAGGAAACAGTAGATTTACCAGGCTGTGGATCAGTCTAAACCTCATGTCTATTTAAAGGTTAGCTGTATGAAATAGAAATCCTCTTATTTTTTTCTTTATGTTCTTTTTTTTAAATTATATTAGATTTATCAAATCCTTTTAATCACTTATTTTATCAGCATGTTTATTACATTTATACGAAAATATCTTTATCTATTAAAAAAAGAAAACTTGACAACTCTCATCGGGTTTACCTTGATGATGATGGTGATCACAAGCTTGTCATTCTACTATTTTGAAGTGGGACAGGCACATACCAGCATAAATAATATTTATGACAGCTTTTGGTGGTCCATTGTTACATTCACCACAGTAGGCTACGGAGACATCTATCCTGTAACAGCTGGTGGGAAAGTGGTGGCGATATTCGCCATGATCTTTGGGATCGGCTTTGTGGGGACTTTTATGGCATCCATCGCTTCTATCATGATTCAAGCCAGGACAAAGGAGCTTAGAGGTATGAAAAAACTCAGTCTCAAAGATCATTTAATCATTTGTGGGTATAATAAACAGAAAGTGGAACGGTTCATCATGGAGTTCCGGAGTGACGTACAATTCCAAGACATTCCCATTGTTATCGTTTCCGACTCCATCGAGTATCATCCCCTTCAGGACATGCCTCACGTTCATTTTATCCAGGGAGAAACCACCGATGAAGCCACACTCCAGAAAGCTTGTATTAAACATGCTTCCAAAGTCATTGTGATCGCTGAATCCAATCAAGATACCCGGGCGGATGAGAAGACCATTCTCACTATCCTCCTCGTTGAGGAAATCAACCCAGACGCCTATACGTGTGCTGAAGTCATTTCACCCACTAAAAAGAATCTACTCCAACGAGCTCATTGTAATGAGGTGATTACAATATCTGAAATCTCAGTCAATCTCATGGTTCAAGCCCTTCAGGATCCGGGTACCACCCGAATTATCGACGAATTAATCAGTAATAGTTTCGGGCAACAATTCCATAAAGCCTTGGTGGACCCTAAGTATATTAATCAGTCCTTCAAAAAGCTGGCTATAGAATCCCTTGAAATTGAACACATTGTGTTT
>CAJXGR010000185.1 GCA_913053665.1 uncultured Spirochaetia bacterium | reverse complement strand
ATAAGTACTTGAGATATCTTTAATCACCCATAAATCATTCCCCATTAATTCATAATAATGCGCCGATTTAAAAAAGTACTTTAACGCTTTTTCATACTTGCTTCGACTACTATGGATAGCCCCAATATTATTATAGATTTCGGCTATTGCAGGGTGCTTTTCCCCCAAGATTCTCTTACGTATTTTGAGAGCTATAAAATAGTATCTTAAGGCTTTTTCATACTTACCTTGATGATAAAAGACTACACCAATATTATTATAGGTAGTAGCTGTACTAGAATGTTCTTTCCCTAATACTTTCTCTTCAATTTTAAGAACGTTAAAATAGTACCTCATGGCCATTTTATATTTACCTTGATGAAAATGGACTAACCCAATATTGTTGTAGCTGATGGCCGTATAGATGTGTTCTCCTAAGACTTTCCTATAAATCCTTAACGCTTTATAATGATATTTTAAAGCTGTTTTATATTTAGCTTTCTTATCATAAGCCAGACCAAGATCGTTATATTGTTTGGCTTTCATTAACTCCTTGTCACGAGAAGCCTCTAATTTCAGAGAACTCTCCGTCGTGGAACAACCAATCAGAATAAGTACTAAAAAAAGAATCGTCTTTTTCATAACACTTCCTTTATAGGTCAAGAACATTTTGATGCCAAAGTTTATAACCATGAGTGATCCGTTCATTAAAGTCATGATTCCCTCTCTTCTCTTTCCTACTCCATGTTCTCTGCAACCATTCTTCTCTTTATCCTTTCCTGTCACCGTCTACCGTTCATCGTCTACCGTAAACCGTTCACCATCTACCGTTCACCGTTCACCGTTTACCGTTCCAGATGCCAAGCAATATTCAGTAAGGGCTTCTCGTGAAAGTAGTTGCCAATCAGTTGTACACCTATTGGAAGCCCCTCTTTACTCTCTCCAAAAGGAATCGAGATGCCTGGCAGGCCTGCCAGATTCAAGTTCACCGTGTAGATGTCTGTGAGGTACATTTCTAACGGGTCATTCATTTTCTCACCGATCTTGAAGGCTGTGGTGGGGGACGTGGGGGTGATCAGAGCGTCCACTTCCTTAAAGGCCTTCTGGAAGTCCTGTTTGATTAAGGTTCTCACCTTCTGGGCTTTCAGATAATAAGCGTCATAGTAGCCGCTGGACAAGACATAAGTCCCAAGGATCACACGACGCTTGACCTCAGGGCCAAAGCCCTCGCTTCGGGACTGAAGATAGGTGTCCTCCAGGCTTTGAGCCTCACTCCGTTGACCGTAGCGTATCCCGTCAAAACGACTTAAGTTAGAACTGGCCTCGGCTGTAGCGATTACATAATAGACAGGAACACCGTACTCCGCGTGGGGAAGAGAAACGTCAATGATCTCACAACCCTTGGCTTTAAGCTTATCGATGGCTTCGTCTACTTTTGCCTTGATCTCGGGAGCTAAGTCCTTTGAGTGATACTCCTTCACAACGCCTATTTTCTTACCCTTAATGTCCTGGTCAATCTTGTCGAGATAGTTTGGGATTTTTTCCCTGCTGGATGTGGAATCTTGAGGGTCGTGTCCGCTGATCACCTGTAAGAGCAAGGCGGCGTCCTCAACGGTATTGGTAAAGGGGCCAATCTGGTCTAAGGAAGAGGAATAGGCCACCAAACCATAGCGAGAGACTCTCCCATAGGTGGGTTTCATCCCAACAACCCCGCATAACGAGGCGGGTTGACGGATAGACCCCCCCGTATCAGAGCCTAAGGTGTCCATTGGGCAGCTATGACGGTGGCAGACCCTCCACTACTCCCTCCCGGACTGCGGTCACGATCTCTATAGTTACGAACAGGCCCATAGCAGCTGTATTCCGAGGAGGAGCCCATAGCAAACTCATCCATATTACTTTTAGCTAAAAGGACGGCACCCCTCTCCTTGAGCTTGGTCACGATGGTTGCATCGTAGGAGGCCTTGTATCCATCGAGTATTTTGGATGCGCAGGTGGTGGGATGACCTTTGATATTCATGTTATCCTTAATGATCACGGGTATTCCCAGCAGAGAGGATGAATCACCCTTGGTGATACGCCTGTCCGCCTCATCAGCCATAGAAAGAGCCTCTTCTTTCATCAGAAAAGTCAGAGCATTTAAGGGTTGGTCGTGTTGATCGTCTGACAGGATTTTCTCTATATATTGCTGTGTGAGCTCCCTGGAGGTGATTTCCTTTTTCCTTAGTTTGTCTAAAAGCTCTTTAGCAGAGAGTAAAGTGTTGTCCATGTGATTTATTTCCTTGTGTTTTAGTTAATTGTATTATGGCCTGGCAGGCAAAGCCCCATAAAATCTACTGAAAGTTCATGAATAAATCAACGCTTATATTTTAGTCTGTAATGGCTGGACTGATCAGGGGAAGTCAAAAGGAATACTCTTTAATCCAGATTCTAAACCTGGCGAGTATCTTCGTTATCCCTATTCTCACAAAGGAACAGGTCGGTTAAAGGATTCAAATGGCGGGTGACTTTGGTATTCGCACTTATTACCCATTATCAACTCATTTGTTTCGTTAAAAATTGATCCAATTGGTTGATGAACTTATGGGCGTCTTTTGGGCCAAACGGAGGGGGTCCTTTCCCAAATTCTCCCCTTTCACGAATATCGCTCATGAGATCTCTTGTTGCCAGATGATCTTTAATATTATCTCTGTTTAATAGCTCACCACGATGTCCGATCACACAAGCCATTTTTGAGATGACACGATCCGCCAAGGGTATATCAGCTGTAATCACCAGATCATTTTCCTGAACCAGGTCAACAATACGATGATCGGCTTCGTCCGGTCCCTCATCCACAATAATATGAGTGATATGTCTTGAATCACCCATGTATATTTGCTTGTTGGACACGACAATGGTTTTTAGAGATAGACGTTCAATGGCTCTGTGTAACATTGGTTTTAACAAATTGGGAAAAGCGTCACCATCCACATAAAGTGTCACTGACAAACCTCTTTGACTCGTCCCACATGACCACTCATCAATCTTACCTTTATGCCATGAGGGTGGTTGGGAGAATTCGTCAAAATGTCTTTTACGATTCCTTCGGTTAAGAGTCCACTTTTTTGATGTTCTTTGAGTACAATTTTGACCTTCAAACCTGGCTTGATACTCGATCTGCTTTTTCCATCCATCTTTTTATCCTTAATTTATAGACGGTAGTGGGCTAGAAATAACTGTTTGCGTCATCGTGAGGAGTCTTCGACGAATCGATTTCTTTTATTAACAGTAAGTTATGAGATTGCTTCACGGGAGCTTGCAATATCAACAGTTTAAATTATCCCACTACCAAAATGTGATTGTCATTGTATGAAGCCGCCTATATCAGAAACCAGGGATTTTAGATCAAATTCCAAGTGTCAGGATAAGTTCCTTATTTTCAATCATCACTTTTTTCAGTACCATTTTTGTTATTGTCTTTTTTATATCCGTAGGACGGAGCGTATAAATTGGATTTTTCCTGTAATACTTGGCTAAAGCCTTTGTCAGCGATTTATTGGCTATATTTGTATATTTAGAAGTTATGCCCTGTATCGTCAATTTTTCAATAACAGGATTGGTGAGGAAAAATTGGCTCTTTTCAGCAACATAGATTACTCCTCCCGATATGTCTATCGCTCCCTCAAGAGGCTTGGGGGTTTTCTTGAGTCTGATATTGAAAACAACATCCAGTCCGGCATTTATCCTGTTAGAGCCATGTTTAAGATGGACTCTGGGGTTTTTCAGGGTTATCTGGATGATCAAAAAATAAGTTTTCGTTCGTGGTAGTTTTTCTTCCAACTTCCCTTGTATGTAGGATTCAGACAGTCTAATGACATATTCCTTGCCGGAAAAATAATAGACCCCCGCTAACACAATGATCAATGCGGTGACCACCAGGATGAATACTTTTTTCATTTTGCTCTCTTAATTATCAGGATCTAAAGGATAATACAAGACTGAGACAAAGTCAAGGCATTATCTTTTCTGGTCAGGGCTATTTCATTCTTCTCTAACTCTTTATTATCTAAGTCATGTAGCCAGACAGACGCTGGCCTACTTTTCTTAAAATACTGGTAGAACAGCGTCTGTCTGTTCGGTCCCTAATTAAAATAAACAATTATCAGGAGAATGAAATTGCCCTGCTTTTCTGGTTTTAATGGTTGCTAGACAACAGATTTGCTAGAACAAGTTCTCTTTGTGGAGACGGATTTTGTCTTTATTTCTTGAGCTTGAATCCTTCCAGCCAGGCTTATTCCGGATTATAGTAGAAATAAGGCTCACCCTTGTCATTAACGATACAGCTATACATCTTCTCTGAATATATTTTAAGTAATTTGTCTTCATTGGATGAACTGGAATTGATATAACTATCCCACTCTTTTTCAGATCTTTTGTGGCAAGTATCAAATTGCTTTTCAACGGCCGCTATACAAGCTGGATCATCTTCACCACACGTATCTTTCAGGCTACTTTTTAAATAGTTAGCAGCAATTTTGTTCATAAGCTGATCGCAACCGGTAAAACAGGTCGTAAGAAAAATGAGAAGACCAAGATTTTGAAGTATTTTCATGATCGCTCCTTACTATTTGATTATTAAGAGAAATTATAATTCAAGGATGAGACGAAGTCAAGCGATTATCTTTTCTAGTCAAGATGGCTGTTACAGGATAGATTTCTTTTGCTGGAGATTGAATACTCTATTTCATAAAATGGATACTTCAAGGAAAGCCTGTTCGACTCAGTGATCAGCCTCACTTTCCCTTCGAGTACAGGATTCGGGTGTAGGACTCAAAGGGTCGTCCTTTGCTTTCCCATTCGGTGATCCAGGTAATCGTCAAGCGTGAGGGGCTTATATAATTCACCAGACCGTATCGACGATAATTCTTTCTATTGGCTGGCAGGACGATACGATTTTCACGCAACTGGAAAGGCTTATAATCTCCTTTCGGCGACTCCCGTATCTCGTTCCCCCGAAATTCTAATATATAAGATGTCTCTGACTGTTTATCCAAAAGAGTATGAATCTGTTTACCCGATAAATAATACATATCGAATCCTCGCCAGAAGCCTTGTAAATGGGTGAGGGAAATCTTATTCTGGGCGTAGACTGATTTTACGTCATAAGCTCGCCATTTGATTTTCCCGGGGTATTTTTTCCAGGGATTGGAGTTCTTAAAATGGACTTCCTGCTCCAGTGAATGCAAGGGACCCTTTTGTGAACCGTAACGGAGGTCGATTTTCAAAGACAAGCTTTTATAAGGAAGGTATTTTCGGACTATAAAAAACCCCTTGAGTCGTGAAAACCTTTGATAATAGGCGGGACTGCCCCAGGCGATGACGCGAGTCGTAAAAACGCGGCCGTTAATGGGGTAGCGATGATTGACCTTCAGGACGCTTGCGTCTTTGATCTTGAAAAAAAGGGTTTTCCCCCCGTCGCCGTCGTAAACCCCGCGAGGAGCAGCGTAATTCTCAAAGCTGTATTTACCGGCAATGTATTTGCCGTCCTGGAGTACGATGCGTCCCGACGTGGCAAAGTTATAGTCCTTAAAATAACGGAGTTGTCCCACCGGCTTGTTGGGCTTACGCTGACGGGAAGTCCCACAAGTGACGGCCGTCAGAGCAGTGGTGATCAGCAAAACATAGGTGAACAGCTTCCAATGGGATTTCTGAAAGTGAATACGTAAAACTGACATCCAGTCCTCTCAAACACGCGTTGATCGATTTGATAATTGAAAACGGAGAAAGCAAAAGGGAAAAATCCCACTTCTTAGGGTTAGATGAAGAAACAGGGTTCTTATTTTCTCCCAATGCAATTTTGGACTAGAACGCCATTCGTTTTGCTCCTTTTTAAACACATTGTTTAAAAGACAACATATTCTTAAGCATCCCAAATTCATCCCTTAATGTGAGTGTTTTCGTTCACTCATGGTTTAAGCAGTTTATTTTATTTGGCACATTCTTTGCTTGCATACAAGATAAAATTAATGATAAGTTTTAAGGAGAATCTCTCTATGAAAAAAAAGGTTTTAAGAGTAATTTTGTTGTGCTTTATGATGTTTGTGATGGTAGGGAAGCTTGGAGCACGGGATGCAAAAACAGCTGAGACAACAGCTGATGATATAAAAAAAGCCATTGGACTAAGTGTTTATTTCCAAACTGGGTTTACATTTAATCTCAGAAACCCTTTTTCCCAGACCAATGAGCTTAGAGCGTTCGACCAGAAATCAAATAGTTTTACTTTGGATTTAGTTCAAATCCAGTTTGCTAAAGAGGCCGAAAAAGGAGGCTTAGGCTTTAAGTTCACTCTATCCGCAGGAGAGACTGCTAAATTTATTCACTCAACGGGCCTTGGCCTAACCAATGAACCCTTTGATTTGACTCAAGGTTATCTTGAGTACTTGGCTCCTGTAGGAAACGGGCTTAAATTTACCCTAGGTAAATTCGCTACATTTATTGGTGGTGAGGTGATCGAAGCCAAGGATAACGCTATGTATTCTCGTTCTATTCTTTTCTTCTACGCGATTCCCTTTACTCACACAGGGCTCAAGATGGATTATAGCTTTTCTGATGCCATCAGCCTGGGACTCTATGTTGT
>CAJXGR010000184.1 GCA_913053665.1 uncultured Spirochaetia bacterium | reverse complement strand
TGTGGGATCGGCTGTGGCTTCTTTCCTGGATATTCCTGTCGTCACAGCGATTCGTTCATTCGATATAGACATAGAATCAAGAAAAGTGACCTGCAAGAGAGAAGGCTCTAACGGGGATGAGGTGATTGAAACTCCATTACCCGCTGTCTTCACCTGTGAGAAAGGACTTAATCAGCCGAAATATCCCTCTCTCCCTGCTATCATGAAGGCCAAGAAGAAAGTCATTGAGATAATCCCATGTTCTAATCAGTCTTCACAGAGTCGTACTCTAAAACTAACGGTTCCAAAAGTTCAAAGGGAAGAACTCATCATTGAAGGGAATACAGAAAGTCAGGTCCAGGAAGTGATCCAACTGATGAAAGAGAAGATAAAAATATTGTAACTTTTTTATTTTCCATTATATATAATGAACAGGTTTAGTTCCTTTATCCAAGATGTTTACAAGGAGACAGAATGTTGCAGATCACAGAATTACTCAAATTGATTTTTTCTTATAATTCTAATAAAACCCAGTTTTCTAAAGATTTAGCTAGTAACAGTACTTTGATAAACCGGTCTGCTCTACGATTCAAAACGGACATGCCTCCCATCGTTGTATGGAACATAAATAATCAATGTAACATGACCTGTCCTCATTGCTACTCTTCGGCTAAAGTCTATTCTGAACATGAGGGAATCACCACTCAATCTACTAATGGTAGCCTCATAACTGCTGACAAGGCCAAAAGCTTGAAAGCTGCTGGGATCAAGTATGTGGGTATTAGCATTGATGGGTTAGCAGATTTTAATGATTCTTACAGGGGGCTGAAGGATGCTTCCAGGCTGGCTTTCCTTGGAGCCTTGAATGCAAAGGATGCTGGTTTGCACACTGGGATCAGAATGACGGTGACAACAGGGAATCATGGACATGTTTTCCCTCTATTGGATCGTGTACAGGATCTTCAGATTCCAAGATTCTATCTCTCTCATCTAGTCTATGGGGGGAGAGGGAAATCTTACAGTAAGAACGACTTGGAAAAGGATCAAACGAGACAACTGATGCAAAGCCTTTTTGATAAAGCTATTGACTTCATTGAGAATGGGAAAGCTATATCCATTGTATCCGGCGGAAATGATAGTGATGGTGTCTTCTTATATCTTTATGTTAAAAAACGATTTGGAGATAACATGGCCGGACAGCTTCTTGAACTTCTTGAGAAACGAGGGGGCAATTCGGCGGGTGAGAAGATGATTAACATCGATCATAAGGGGAATGTCCATCCAGATCAGTTCTGGCAGACATCGGATTGTGGTAATATCTTGAGTCAAAGCCTGGATGAGATATTTCAATCCCGGCTTATGAAAGATTTGCGACTTAGAGAACAGTATCTTGAAGGCCGCTGTGGATCGTGCGGTTATATCAGTGTCTGTCGAGGATCCCATCGTGAGAGAGCTTTAGTCACCTGCAATAATCTCTGGGCTCAGGATCCAGCCTGTTATCTAACGGATCAAGAAATCAATATTTCATAAAACCTTCCTTTCAAATTTAGTAATCCCATCATTTCTACCTTTCAGACAAATGATATTTTCATAAACTTCATAAAAATACAAATTGTGACTTAAATCACAGACAGGATATTCTATTTACATTTTCTTTCAGGGGGATCCTATAAATGAAGATGGTATAAGAAGTACAGAGTGCTAAGGATGTCAGGATAAGGCATCCCAAGAGATTATAAAATAATACGTTTGGTCTTTTCTCATTTACTATAAGGAAAAAGTGATTAGCATGAAGCATTATATCGCTATACTTCTAGGTTTTTTGGTATTCACAAAGTGTCATACTGATCTGAACCTAGGGAACAGGCTGTTTGTCGTTGAAAGAGGTTCCAGTCATCTTGCTGTCATCGATATTCAAAAGCTAAAGATTATTACAAAAATACCTCTTTCAGGCAATTTACGTCACGCTTCTATGGTTTTTGGTCCTGCCTTGCATTACGGTTATCTTGCTACCAGAAACGGTATTCTCACCCGTGTCAATCTGGAAAGCCTTAAGGAAGAGGGAACCCTCAAAACATCCCAAAACTCCATTGGTATCGCCATTTCTCAGGATGGACAAACGATTGCAGTAGCTGAATATAAACCGGGCGGGATCACTCTGATCGATACCAAGAGCTTTTCTTTTATTAATAAAATACCTGCGAAAACAAGATTTAACGATAAGCTTATTCTTTCGAGAGTCACAGGCCTTGTGGATGGATTAGATAATACTTTTGTTTGTGCTCTTATGGACTCAGACGAGATTTGGGAGCTTGCTAAAAATAGAGACTCATCCAAATATGAGATCAGAAGAAAGTTTAAGGCCATTGCCAAGAATCCATTTGATGCTCTCATCACTCCTGAAGGGAGATATTATATTACAGGGCATTTCAAATCGGATAGAATCAGCCTCATTGATCTTTGGAGCAATGATAGTAAAGCTAAGCCCATATTATTTAAGCCAATTTCCTCTTCTAAAAGGCTTCCCACTAAAATGGTACATATGGAATCCTGGGCTGTAGCAGGATCACGGATTTACATTCCCTCTGCCGATGAACAACGAATATCTGTTATATCCAGTCATGATTTTTCTTATAAAGGCTCCATCAGTCTTATAGGATCTCCTGTATACGCTATGGTTCATCCAGGCCACAAAGAATTATGGGTCACTTTCTCTGGTGATGAACAGGACGGCAAAATCCAAATCATTAGCACTATAACGATGAAGACCATTAAGATTCTTGAGGCGGGTAAGAGGATCTACCATATGGCATTTAGCCCTCGTGGAGATAGAGCTTTTGTGTCCAGCAACGAGAGTAACGAATTGTTGGTAATCCATTGTGCGGATTACTCAATAATCAAGAAAATCCCTTTAAAATCACCCTCCGGCATTTTTGGTGTTTGGAGAGCCTTTCAAATTGGGTTATAGTAATGTTTAATGCAGAGAAACAAAACGATCTGGCTAAAGCCATTCAAAGTAATTTTCCCATTGATCCTAGACCTTATGCTGTTTTGGCCAAGCAAATAGGCTCTGACGAAGAGGAAATTATCGCTCAGATCAAAGAATGGAAGGATCAATGCTTATTAAGGGAAGTCTCTGCGGTTATGGAAGGCTCTGTATTAGGCTATGATTCAGCTTTAGTTTGTGCTAGAATCCCTAAAGAGAGTCTGGATAGGGTCACTGATATTATATCGGAGCATCCTACTGTCACCCATATGTATGAGAGACGGCATCACTTTAATCTCTGGTTCACCATAGCAACCCCTGGGGATATGATCCTGGAAAAGCATATAGAATTACTCCAAAACCTCACTGGAGCAGAAAGGTTTTATCTACTAAGAAGAACTCTTACCTTTAAAATAGGTATCACCTTTGACTTAATCAGCAAAAAGAACTCAACGAAAAAAGTAAAACTCAACCATTCTATTCCTCCCATTAAAATTAATCAGGAGAATATGCGTATTATCAGAGTGATACAAAAGGATTTGCCCATCATGTCACGTCCCTTTAAAACTCTTGCTGAAGAAAATGACCTTTATGAAAGAGACGTGATTCAATTTCTGAAAGAGAACGTGGGGAAAACTGTCAGACGATACGTTGCTACCTTTAGACATAGAAATTTAGGAGTCAAGGCCAATGGAATGGTTGTCTGGAACATAAGTAAAGATGAGTTGGAGGAAAAAGGTCAGTACCTCGCCCACTTCCCTGAAGTCAGTCATTGTTATGCCAGAACAAGCTTTCCAGATTTCCCTTATAGCTTATATTCTATGGTTCACGCTTCCACTCGTGAAGAACTGGGCGATATAACCAGAACTATAGCTTCCGGACTGGATTGTGACAACTATCTCATTATGGAGTCCACTAAAGAGTTTAAAAAGTGTCGATTGCGTTATTTCCTTCCTGAATTGGAGATCTGGTGGGAGAATCATGTTAAACTTATCGCTTAACACCTTTTTAAAAGGACTTTTAACGGTATCGATACTGGGCTTTTCTGCTTGTAATAAGCCATTGAACACTAATGTAGGTCAACAAGCTGGATCAAAGGGTATAAACGTAGATGACTATTCTAATCCACTTTATGATAAAGGAAGAATCCTATATAAAGATCATTGTATTCAATGTCATTCCTTGAATGGAACAGGCGGAAACCTTGGGCCAAAATTAGATGAATTAGCGAAATCTATGGATGGAACATATATCCGAGAGGCAATCATTGAGCCGAATCGTTTTATCAAAGAGGGATATAAGGCAAATATAATGCCTCAAGACTTTGAAAATAGACTTTCAGAAAGCGAAATGGACTCTTTAGTTTTCTATTTAACGAACTAGACGTTAGTATGAAAAAATATTAAGGGCAAATTTAAGGAGAAAAAAAATAT
The DNA here is from genome assembly GCA_913053665.1 of uncultured Spirochaetia bacterium. GTDB lineage: Bacteria > Spirochaetota > UBA6919 > UBA6919 > UBA6919 > CAJXGR01. Next base: position 2,240 of record CAJXGR010000184.1, on the reverse strand, counting down.
GAGAATCTTAAGGTTTTGGAGAAGTTCAATATTTATATTGGGCTTTTTATTGCTGATTGTTTTGGCCTCTCAAGGTTGTAAAGAGGAAAGTAAAAAAGGAAAGGCAAATGGCGCTTCAGGTGAAATATCTAAAAAGGTTGTAAATACAGATAAAGGGAAAAAGCTCTTTAACTCAAAAGGCTGTGTCGCCTGTCATACTTTTGGACAGGGGGATCGGACCGGCCCTGATCTAAAGGGAGTCACCAAAAGGCGATCTAAAGATTGGTTGGCCAAATGGATTGCTGACCCTACGGAAATGTTAAAAACGGACAAAATAGCAAAAGAATTATACAAAAAGTATAAAACCCCTATGCCTAAAATGCCCCTATCCGAAAAAGAAATAGCAAGTCTTATAAGCTATTTTGAAGGCCAGGACAAGGGTACGGTAAAAATGGCTGCATTTAAGCCTCTTTCAAAGAGTGAGTACAAGGAGGGGAAAGACATCTTTTTCGACAGATGTTCCGGTTGTCATGGAGCTAAAAGATGGGGAGCTACAGGGCCATCCCTTCTTCCAACATCCCACATTGCAGGTGCTAAAGAGGTTTCAGGAGGTGGAACCAGATCCAAAGGGACAGAAGCTTTAGAGGCCATATTACAGAATGGAACAAGCAAAGGGATGCCTGCGTGGGGAAGAGAAGGTATACTCAACAAAAGACAGGTAAATCTTATGGCAAGATACGTCCAAATGACTCCTCCATCTATTCCCAAATTAGATATGGCTGATATGAAAGCGAACTGGAAGCTCATAATTCCTGTTAAAGACCGCCCCAAAACAGATCAATCGGGTGGTAAGTATGAAAACTATTTTGGAGTCGTCTTAAGGGATGCAGGAAAATGTGCTATAATTGATGGAGACACTAAAGAAAAGATTGTTATCTTGCCAATAGGTAAAGCCACCCACATTTTACGCTCCTCCTATTCAGGACGCTATTTCTATGCTATTGGTCGAGATGGGCGAGTTTTCCTCATCGATCTATGGTATAAGATCCCTAAGATAGTGGCCAAAAGCAGATCTTGTTGGGATGCAAGATCTGTGGATTCGTCGAAAGCTCCGGGATATGAGGATAAATACGCTCTCGTTGGCTGCTACACACCCAGTCAATATGCCATTATGGACGGTAAGACGTTAGAGCCAATATCTTTAGTCTCAGTGGCTGATTCCAAAGACTGGTCCACTGGAAATACTCTGCCAGAAGTCAGGGTAGCGGCTGTTGTGGCGTCTGAAAAGGAACCTTTTTGGGTAGCAAATCTCAAGGAGTCTGGCTGGGTCTATCTCATTGATTATACGAATCCCAAAAAGCCTAAGGAGACACGAATCAAAGCTGAGAACTTTCTCCATGACGGCGGATGGGTCAATATACCCGGCACAAAGGAAAAAAGATACTTGTTAATGGCGGCCAATAAAAAAAATACGATGGTGGTCATCGACACAAAAACTAAAAAAATGATAAAGAAGATTAAAATTGGCAAAATTCCCCATCCCGGTCGTGGAGCTAATTTTGTCCATCCAAAGTATGGGCCTGTCTTTGCCACAACCTATATTGGCGACAACAAGCTGACCTTTATTGGTGTAGACCCCAAGGGACACCCGGATTATGCCTGGAAGTCAGTGGAGAACCATGAAATAAAGTCGGCGGGATCTTTGTTTGTTAAGACCCACCCCAAATCGAATCACGTATGGTTTGATATGCCCCTCTCAACGAAGAAAGGTGTCAATGGACAAGCGGGTGTCTACAACATCAAAACAGGTAAAATAACGTATATCAATGTGAGTCCTAAACGCATTGTGCATTTTGAATATAACGCGGCGGGAAACGAGGTCTGGATATCAGGATGGCTTGAAGGAGCCATTTATATTTATGACGATAAGACCTTAAAATTAATCAAGAAAATTACCGGAGACTGGGTGAAAACACCAACTGGTAAGTTTAACGTGACCAATACGAGCAAGGACATCTATTAGACTATGGTAGACAAAAACTTACATAAAGTTTATCTTGTGGCAAGCAGATTCTGGAGATCCAGATCCACTTGCCACAAAGGCAGTCAAGGTATTGCTGGGACTATTGCTGCTATTACAGATGAGATCAGAGGTTTGGAAGTCACATTTCCTGCTCTAATCATCATTGGCCGTGTAGTTCCTATTCTAAAAGATTAAATGATAAAAAGGAGGATGACTGGATGAAGATTTGTGAGAGTTG
>CAJXGR010000183.1 GCA_913053665.1 uncultured Spirochaetia bacterium | reverse complement strand
GGTTATGCGACAGTTTCCGGCGGGTCGCCCCTAGAGGTGGATAGACAATGGGTCTATACCCACATTCATAGAATATCACCCCCTGAGTACGTCTCCACCACCCAACCGATATTACTCCTACAAAGAAGTTTGGCCTTTTGACCCTTTGGAATAGCCCCTTCCTCACAGGTCGCGGGCCAACTGGTTCCCTGAAAACGGATTCGCCCATGATCATTATCATAGCTCACCGTCTCAACCACGTCTACAATAGTCCCATAAGCATCCGAGTCTTCTTCAACCGCCTGAAAACTGGACTCTGCCGGGAAAAACCTTCTTACAAGCCGTCTTAATGATAGGGTTAAGGTCAATGAAGAGACAGACCACAGGACTAGTGAGGCAATGAAGCTGTCTATTAATCCAATCCATAGGCCTATCGCCGTAATAACGGCCGCTCCCCCAAGAAATACCATGAGTAGCCCAGGAACAAGAAACTCACTCAACATCATCAGGATACCACCTATAAACCATATCCAGGGAATAGTGTTTGGATCAAAGGACATAGGATTTACTTCCTTTTGTACTCTTTTTATTTAGTAATGATAGAGTATTTTACAGCACTTGTCATTTTAATTTTATTATTTTTACACTTCCTTTAGAATATTCTGTTTAGTGTTCACCAAGTCTTTGGATATATTGGGAGATCAAATGGACAAGCTCATGAGTCTGATAGGCATTCTCACCATCGTTGGAACGGCTTATCTATTATCAAGTAGTAAAAAGCAAATTAGATGGCGGCTTGTGTTCTGGGGATTTGCCCTTCAACTGGTGATTGGGATATTCATTATCCCGAATAGCTTTTTCAACGGGTGGGTTAAGGATGTCACAGGCTTGAATATCAGTCCAGGAGAGTGGTTTTTCAATCAGATCAATGCCATCGTCTTAAAGATACTCAGTTTCAGTGACTTAGGCGTGGACTTTATGTTAGCGAACTTTCTGGATAAAAGTGTGAGTCCAGTCTTCACCAATATCCTTTTTCGGGTTCTCCCCATCATCGTCTTCCTGTCGGCACTCATCAGTGTTCTATACCACCTTGGGATCATGCAGAAGATCATTAATCTATTCGCCATCCTCATGGCCAAGACAATGAAAAGCAGTGGGGCAGAGAGTTTTGCCATCGCTTCTAATATATTTGTAGGGATGATCGAAGCGCCTCTCGCCATACGGCCTTTTTTGGCTAAATTAACCCGATCTGAACTCTTCACTATTATGGTGAGCGGGATGGCAACGATTGCCGGGAGCGTTTTAGGAGCGTACGTAGCGATCCTGAATACTTCCATCCCAGGGATTGCAGGGCATCTCCTAACCGCCAGCGTGATGAGTGCCCCTGCCGCTCTGGTTTTATCGAAGATGATGATCCCCGAAACCGGGACACCCAAGACGATGGGTCATCTCAATGTGAAAGTCCCCAAAACGGCGTCTAACGTCTTCGATGCAGCCACTCAAGGAACCAGCGATGGTCTTAAGATAGCATTCACTGTAGGAGCCGTCCTCCTTGTGTTTGTAGCCTTCATTCACATGTTTAACTTTATGATTATAACCCCTCAAGGCTGGTTTGGAGTGACTCACCCGTTAAAGCTTGAGGACCTGGCGGCTTATTTATTTGCCCCAATTGCCTTTCTCCTGGGTGTTCCCACAGAAGACCTTTTAAAGGCCGGCACCTTATTGGGTAAGAAAGTGATGATCAATGAGTTGATCGCCTATGAACATTTAGCCAGCTTGAAGGGTCAACTCACCGAGAGATCGCAAATCATTATGTCCTACGCCCTTTGCGGCTTTGCCAACTTTGGTTCCATCGGGATCATGATCGGGGGACTGGGGGCTATGGTCCCTGAGAGGCGTAAGGATATCGCAAGACTGGGTCTGAAGTCCATGTTAGCGGGACTTTTAGCGGGATTCATGACGGCGTGTATAGCGGGACTGATCATTTAAAACCTTCACATGTTTTCTACTATGACGTTCAAGACAGCATCCTGCCTTAGTTAATTCTTTTATAAGGCTTCGTCTTTTCATACTTTGATTTGTATTTCTTTGCTTTGAACAGGATAAGGCAATACTTTCTCCTCTTCAATCATAAGCTGATAAGCGTCTTGAATATTTTCCTCAAGCTCCTGGAAAGACTCACCCTGGCTAAATACACCTGGAACCTCCTTAAGCCGACCGACATACCAGTTTTCATCCAACCAATATTCTAAAGTAAATGATCTTTTCATTGTTTAACTTCCTTTTGATTTAAATAGATGAAAACACTGTGTCAAATATCCTTGCCCCTTTTCCCACCGGTTTTTTTGAGAAGGTTCTTATCGTATTGCTTTTGGAATAAGCCAGATTTCTCCTCAAAATAACTAAGTTGTTCTTCGTCAGACAGTTCTTCAAGTTCCTCAGAAATCTGATCTCGTGTTTCTCTTAGCCAGTCTAAAACTTTAAAACTCCTCATAACATACCTCCAAAGGGGTGATAATATCGATTTGCTTATATCCTTCTCTGTAATTCACGGAATTGAATAATCGTATCCTTGATAAGTTAACAATATGCTTAAAATTCCAACTAACAATAGCATCTAAATGATGGACTGTAGTAATCGCCACATGCAAAGCATCAGTAAAAAACTTGGCACTCACCACTTTTTCGTTGATGTAAATTCTAGCCAAGTCTAAAGCTTCTTGCGAGCCAGATAATATTTTCAACTCACCCATAATAGGTATAAGTTTCTCTTTAATCCAGTCTGGAGCATTCTGTATCTCGGCCATCACGCTGTCAGAAACAAATCCCTGATAAACTCCTTCATTGATTAAAACAAATAATAGATTCGACTCCTTCTGAAACTCCGGATCTAATGTTCCTCCTATGACTGAAGTATCCAAATAAAGTTTTAATGACTTCATTCCTTACCTCTTTTCCCATCAGCCTTTATAAGCAGCTTTTTCATCTCCTCACTCTCAGCGAAATCCAACGGGGTTTTCCCTGCTTTAGTCCTGGCATTAACATCGGCTTCTTTCGCGATCAGGAGTTTAGCAATTTCTCTATTTCCATATGAAGCAGCCCCATGCAAAGGTGTCCTGCCATCTTTAGTCTTAGCCTTAACATCAGCCCCTTTTTTAAGTAAAAGTTTTGCTATTTCTATACGACCACGGTCAGCAGCAACATGCAAAGGAGTCCAGCTACCACTATCTTTAGCATTGATATCAGCTCCTTTCTTGATCAGGGTAACAACTCTCTTCTTATCCCCCTTCCTCACCGCCTCAAACAAGTCCTCATTAAGACCCGCCCAACCGATTGAAGCCACAAACATTATAATCATCATCACAAACAATCTTTTCATAACATTTCCCCCTGTCGAACATCAATATATACACTTTCATCCCATTATTTCTTCCCACTTTTCCCACCAGCTTTTTTCAGGAGCTTTTTCATTTTATCACTAAAGGCATAATCCAAAGGCGTATAACCTGACCTATCCTTGGTATTCACATTCACTCCTTTCACAAGCAGTATTTGAACAACTTTTAAGTAATTTCCCTTAACTGCAAGATGCAACGGACTTGAGTTGTATTTATCTTTAGAATTAATATTAATGCCTTTTTTAATAAACAGTTTGACTAGTTCTAAATATCCGCAATTTAAAGCCCAAAAAAGAGGTGTCATTTCCAACGAACTCTCACCATGAAAATCAGTCTCTTTTTTTATCAGCAACTTTACTACTCTCTGATTCCCTTTTTCCAGAGCTAATTGCAAAGGAGTTCTTCCTGAGGAATCTTTTGTTTTCATGTTGGTCCCACCTTCTATAAGCATTTCAATAACATTTAGGTCATCCTTGATATTACGAAGTCTATTTTTCTTGTCTTTACTGTCATGAGCACTGCGATTTAACTCGTAACTACTCTTCACGATGGCTAAAAGTAAAGGATTTCCCCCTTTAAGCCTGCCACTCATAATCTGACTATTAAGATCGCCGCCATTTGACATAAGAAGTTGAACCATCTTAGCTGTGGGCCTGTTATTATAAGTTTTATAGACAGCCAAATGAAGTGGGGTAGCACCATTTAAAGTTTTTCCTTTCATTTTAGCATGAACCTGAGCTCCTTTTTTAATGAGGTACTTTACAATCTCTGGAGTGCCAAACCTCACAGCAAAATGAAGGGGTGTCACCTCCAGGTACGTTTCTCGATAACCATAGTAGGGAACTCTGGCTTTGACATCCGCTCCCCTTCTAATGAGAGAGATGACTTCCTTGTAGTTTCTTTTTTCTATAGCTTTATACAGAGCATAGTTATGATTCATTTTAGCTCCTGCTCGACGCAGCAGCCTTTTCATTTCTTTCTTCCCTGCCATCTCCAGGGGCATCATTCCTAAATGACTCTGAACATTAACATTAGCCCCTTCCTTAATAAGGGATTTAATCTTATCAAGATCTTCTTCATGTATGTTCGATAAAAGAAGGTGATCAATATTTTTCTTTCCTCCTGCTTTGACTAGTAGGTTAATTAGTTTGCTGCTTGTATCATCTGGTTGATAACCATGATATCTATAAACATATTCCAAAGGGGTTGAGCCGACAAAGTCCCTGCCGTTTACGTTCACCTCCCTGGAAACAAGTAGTTTAACCGTTTTAATATCAGCAAAAATAACGGCCCAATGCAGTAATGTTAGGCCATAGGAGTCTTTAGCGTTAAGATCATCTCTTTTTCCTATGTGAGACATAACCTTCTCATAAAATTTCTTGTGAATCAATCTGAAGAGTTCTTTTCCATTTTTATCTTCTCCGCCTCTAAAGACAAATACAGGATCATTAAGCGTATAAATGATATTAAAATCGCCTCCCTTTTCTATAAGCAGTTTAACAATCCTGAAATTATTCGGAGACCTGCCATATCTGTATCCAACAACATGTAAAGGACTATGACCATCTTTATCCACAGAATTGACATCTGCTCCCTTCTCGACCAACAGACGTGCAACCTCATATTGACCTGCTCCAGCCGCATAATGAAGAGGAGTCCATCCGTCCACGTTTTTAACATTGACCAAAGCCCCTTTTGATATGAGCAATTTTGTAAGCTCCAACTGCTTATCCACTAGACTCCTTTTTGTCTTTTCATCATAGTAAGCATATTTCCCGACTGCAAAATGCAAGGGGGTTTTGTGAATATTATTCATAGCATTAACAAGAGCTCCTGACTCAATCAGCATTTTGGAGATTTTTACATAGCCCTTCCCCGCTGCAACATGGAGAGGGGTCATTCTGGCTGTTCCATCAGGATATCTAAAAGCATTGTGGCCCGCTCTGCCATTAACAAAAGCTCCTTTTGCAATGAGTATTTGAACTATTTCATTGTGGCCTTTTAGTACTGCAAAATGTAAAGGAGTCATCTCTGAGTAATGGTTCCAGCCTTTTTTTACGTATAGAGATGCTTTACTGTTTATTATATCTTGATTAATAAGCTTTTCAACAAGCCATTTTTCTCCTCCAAAACAGGCGGCATGAAAAATAGTATACCCTTTTTTATCTTCAGCTCGTATATTGCTTCCACTCTGGATAAGAAGTTTTACTATCTCTGTATGCCCTTTCTCAGTCGCTAAATGTAAAGGAGAGAGTCCTCCTTTTGTAAGGCTGTTTACATTGGCACCATGATCTATCAGCAGTTTAGTTATTTCTAAAAAGCCCTTTTTAGCCGATTGATGCAATGAGCTAAAGTGATTCCTTGTTTTAGTAGCATTAACATGAGCACCTTTTTTAATGAGGAAGCGAGCCATTTTTAAATGTCCCTTCAGGATAGCCCAATAGAGAGGAGTGGTCCCATGCTTGCCTTTAGTATTGATTTTAGCCCCATTTTTAAGGAGTAATTCGGTTATTTCCAACCGGTTTTCTGAAGCCGCCCAATGCAAGGGAATCCAGCCGTTATTTGTTTTGGCATTGACGTTAGCCCCTTTATCAATAAGGAATTTAGCAATTTCAATATGACTTCCTCCACTCGCAACATGAAGAGGCGTCTTGCCATTAATTTCTTTTAAGTGAATATTGGCACCTTTAAGAACAAGATATCGAGTCACTTCAAAATGACCTTTTTTCACTGACCAGTGCAGGGGCCTCCAATTCCATCTACCTTTAGCATTAACCTCAGCTTTATTTTCAATCAAAACCTGAACAATTTCTGTATAACCACGAATGACAGCATTATGCAAAGGTGTATCTCCCACGCGATCTCTTGCCATAACATCAGCCCCTTTGTCAATAAGCAACTTGGCAGTTTTTATATGAGTCACGATATGTAAAGGTCTTCCACTATACTTTGTTTTAGCGTTAAGATCAGCTCCTCTATTAATGAGAATTCTGACGACATTTGTGTAGCCCTTTTTAGTCGCTTCATGTAATGGTGTCCAGTCCTCATCATCTCTGGCATGAACATCCGCTTTTTTATTAATGAGTAGTTTTACTATTTCTGTATGTCCTTTTAAAGCAGCATAATGCAAGGGGGTTCTACTTTTATGAGCATAGCCTGTTCTTTTAGCATTCACATCCGCTCCTTTCCTGATCAACTCAAGCACTTTAGCCTTATCCCCCTTTTCCACCGCCTCAAACAAGTCCTCATTAAGCCCCGCCCAAC